>NZ_JBFOCS010000001.1:0-3508 GCF_040907905.1 Aeromonas sp. s13
TCTGCTCTGCTCTGCTCTGCTCTGCTCTGCTCTGCTCTGCTCTGCTCTGCTCTGCTCTGCTCTGCTCTGCTCTGCTCTGCTCTGCTCTGCTCTGCAATGAGTGATGGCAGATCCCGAAGACAAAAAAAGCGCCCTGAGGCGCTTTTTTCACATCAATTGGATATCAGCCTTTGAACTTGCTGAACACCAGGGAGGCGTTGGTACCGCCAAAGCCGAAGCTGTTGGACATGACGGTATTGAGTTCGGCCACTTCATACTCGCGCACGATGGGCAGACCTTCAGCCTTCTCGTCCAGGGTCTCGATGTTGATGCTGGGGGCGATAAAGCCGTGTTCCATCATCAGCAGGGAGTAGACAGCCTCGTGCACGCCCGCAGCGCCCAGCGCATGGCCGGTCATCGCCTTGGTGGCAGAGATCTTGGGACCGTTGGCGCCAAACAGAGTCTGGATAGCTTCCAGCTCTTTGGTATCACCCACCGGAGTGGAGGTGCCGTGGGTGTTGATGTAATCAACCTTGCCCACACCCTGCATCGCCATCTTCATGCAACGCACCGCGCCTTCACCGCTCGGGGCGACCATGTCGTAGCCATCGGAGGTAGCACCGTAACCGGTCAGCTCGGCATAGATGTGAGCGCCACGCGCCAGCGCATGTTCCAGCTCTTCGATCACCAGAATGCCGCCGCCACCGGAGATAACGAAACCATCGCGGTTCGCATCATAAGTACGGGACGCTTTTTCCGGCGTGTCGTTGTACTTGGTGGAGAGGGCACCCATGGCGTCAAACTGGATGGTAGAGGACCAGTCCAGCTCTTCACCGCCGCCAGCGAAGACCACATCCTGTTTGCCAAGCTGGATCAGTTCAAGCGCGTGACCGATGCAGTGAGCAGAGGTGGCGCAAGCTGAGCTGATGGAGTAGTTGACACCCTTGATCTGGAACGGGGTCGCGAGGCAAGCAGAGGTGGTGGAAGACATGGTGCGCGGCACCATGTAAGGGCCCACACGCTTGACCCCTTTCTCACGGGCGATGTCCACAGATTCCGAGGTGTTCTTGCCGGAGGCACCACCTGAACCGACCACAAGGCCGGTACGCTCGTTGGAGACCTGATCTTCCGCCAGACCGGCATCTTCAATGGCCTGCTGCATGGAGAGGTAGGCGTAGGCCGCAGCGTCGCCCATGAAACGCATGACTTTACGGTCGATCAGTTCAGACGGATCGAGTTTGATGTTACCCCAGACACGGCTGCGCAGGTTGTGCTGCTCGAACTGCTCGGAATAGGTGATGCCGGATTTACCTGCTTTCAGGGAGGCCAGCACTTCTTCCTTGTTGTTGCCGATACTGGAGATGACGCCGATACCGGTGATCACTGCTCTTCTCATTAATTCATCTCGTCTGGAAAAACTGGCGCCAAGTCTACCCGCTTTCGGCTGCCAAACTGGTCTGCTTTCACGTAGAATGCCCGCGATTTTGTGACGCGAGCCGAGGAAAACGTGAGTCAAACATCCTTACATCATGCCCGATTGGACTGGAATGAAGCGGGAACTCCTGTCTCCAGTGACTTCGGGGATGTGTACTTTTCCAATGATAACGGTCTAGGTGAAACCCGCTACGTCTTTTTGCAGCAAAACCGGCTACCTGCGCGATTTTCGCACCACGATAGTGACAGTTTCGTAATAGGTGAAACAGGTTTCGGCACAGGTCTTAACTTTCTGGCGACAATGCAAGCCTTCCTGGAACAGGCGCCCCAATCCGGCAACGGCTCCCGTCTGCACTTCATCAGTTTCGAGAAATACCCCCTGACCCAAGACGATCTGCGCAAGGCGCTGGCCGCCTGGCCTGAACTTGGCTTGAGTCAGGATCTTGTCGCCCAATGGCCGCTGCCGGTCTCCGGTTGCCACCGCCTGCATTTTGCGGGTGGCCGCATTCGCCTCGATCTCTGGTTTGGCGACATCAAGGATATGCTGCCGCAGGTGCCTCACCAAGCAGAAGGTCTGGTGGATGCCTGGTATCTGGATGGTTTCTCCCCGGCCAAAAACCCGGAGATGTGGACACAGGAGCTGTTTGATGCTCTCGCTCGCCTCGCCCGTCCCGATTGCTCCATCGCCACCTTTACCTGTGCCGGTTTTGTCCGTCGCGGCCTGATTGCCGCCGGTTTTGCCATGAAGAAAGTGAAGGGTCACGGTAGCAAGCGGGAGATGCTGGTGGGGGATCGCACCGACAAGCAGCCGCAGCAGACCATCGCCCCCTGGTATGCCCGTCCTGCCGGACGCGCTGGCGAGGTGGTGATCATCGGCGGCGGCATCGCCTCGGCCATGACGGCGCTCTCTCTGGTGGAGCGGAGTCGCAAGGTGACGTTGCTGTGTGCAGATGGCGAACCGGCCACCGGCGCCTCGGGCAACCGCCAGGGTGCCCTCTATCCCCTGCTTAACGGCGAGCACGATGCGCTGTCACGCTTCTATTCGCTCGCTTTTGGCTATGCCCGCCAACGGCTGCTGGCGTTGGCCGAACGCCATCCTATCGCTTTCGAATTATGTGGAGTGACCCAGCTCGGCTATGACGACAAATCGGCAGCCAAGCTGGCGAAAATGAGCCAGGGCCCCTTCCCACCCGAGCTGATGCATCCCCTCTCTACAGCAGAGGTAGAGCAGGTGGTTGGCCTGCCCTGCGGCCACAGCGGCGTCAGTTACCCGCTGGGGGGCTGGCTCTGTCCGGCCGATCTCACCCGCGCCGCTATCAAAGAAGCACAAGCCAGCGGCCTGCTGGAGGTCGTGTTCAACACCGAGGTGGTCGCTATTACTGAACTGGCCGATGGCTGGCAAGTAGAGAGCCAAGATGGCCGCCACTGGCAGGCCCCCAATCTGGTGGTCGCTGCCGGTCACCAGTTGCCAGCATTGCTCCCCTTTGCCGAGCTGCCGCTCTATCCGGTGCGCGGTCAGGTGAGCCATGTGCCGACCACGGCCAGCTTGAGTCAGCTCAACACAGTGCTCTGCTACGATGGCTACCTCACGCCGATGCACAACGATCAACACTGCATCGGTGCCAGTTATGGCCGCAACCAGAGCAGCCTTGAGTTTCGTGCCGAGGAGCAAATCCAGAATCAGATGCGGTTGCAAGCCTGCCTGCCGGAGCAAACCTGGCCCGCCGAGGTGGATGTGAGCGGCAACGAGGCGCGCGTAGGGGTGCGTTGTGCCAGCCGGGATCACCTGCCGGTGGTGGGGCCAGTGGCCAGATTGCAAGGTCTGGCTGATCACTATGCGCAGCTGCAGCATGATCAACACAACGCCCAGCCGCTCCCCCTTCACCCCGGCCTCTATGTGCTGGGGGCACTCGGCTCGCGGGGCCTCTGCTCAGCGCCGCTCTGTGGCGATCTGCTCGCCAGCGAGATCTGCGGCGATCCCCTGCCGCTGGCCGCCGATCTGCTGGAAGCGCTCCACCCTGCCCGTTACTGGGTACGCAAGCTGCTCAAAGGCAAAGCGCTGGTCTGAACCGGACTCTGCAAACAAACAGAATGG
>NZ_JBFOCS010000010.1:0-39364 GCF_040907905.1 Aeromonas sp. s13
TGGCGCCGAGCCGGAGCGCATCTTTGGTGACGCCTACGAATTTATCTGACGGGATCCCCGCTTGGATGACGCAGCCCCCGGTTTTGCCGGGGGCTTTTGTTTTTGTGGCTGCCGCAGTACCGGATCGTACCGAATGGTTGGATTATCGCGGCGTTATCCCATTATTTTTCAATATTTTGGCTATGAATGGCTACTATTCGAGCCTAGCTGATGGCATCTTTGTGGGGGATTGACAAGAGCATCCATAGAGCAAGCACAAGGAGGCGCAGTGTTGAGTGAAGAGGGCAGGGCATCTGCGGAGGATGACAGGGGAGAGTCCGGCTCTGTCGAGCGGGTCGCAACGCTGATCCCGTCCCCTCATGGCGGTGAAATGGCCCGTTTGCAGGCAGAGATCGCCGCTTTGCAGCATGAAAATGGCTTGTTGCAGGAGAAGCTCAATGCCGCCCTCGATGGCACCGGCATCTGTCTCTGGCAGGGCACCATTCCCACCGGCGAGCTGCGGGTCTTCAATCTGCAGAACTTTCAGGCCGGTGACATGGCCCCTCATTTCGATCAGTGGAGCGCCAAGCTCCATCCCGACGATCGCGCCCATGCCATGGGCAGCTACTTTGCCCATCTTGAGGGGAAAACCCCCTTCTATGAAGCCGAATACCGCACCATCAACCCGCAAGGCGAGGTCACCTGGCTGTGGGATAGGGGACGGGTCGTCGATCGGGATGGCGATGGCAAGCCGCTGCGGATCATGGGCTCCCATATCGATATCACCCAGCGCAAGGCTTATGAGCAGCGACTGGCGGAACGTGCCAACAGCGACGCGCTGACCGGTTTGCTCAACCGGCAGGGGTTTGGCAAGGCGTTCGCCCAGCTGCAGCCGCAAGGAGCGGGGGCGCTGCTCTTTATCGATCTGGATGATTTCAAGGGGATCAACGACCAGCTGGGCCATGCCTGCGGCGATCTGGTGTTGCAGCAGATGGCGGACTGGTTGCGCCTCATCATGCCTGGCTCGGCGCTATGTGGCCGTTACGGCGGCGACGAGTTTGTGGTGCATCTGCACCGGGATGTGTCGAGCCATGGCCTGGCGCAACTGGCTGACGCCCTGATCAGCCGGATGCACGGCTATGTGCCCAAACCCGGTTGCCCGCAACGGGTGGGGCTGAGTATCGGTATCGCCCTGTGGGAGGAGGAGCCATTGAGCTTCCGACAGGCATTGGAGGTGGCCGACCGTGCCATGTATGAGGCCAAGGCACGTGGCAAGCGGGCCTGGTATCTGCTTCAGGTGTGATGTTTTTTACAGGTTCAATACAAAGCAAAAACCCCAGCCGAGCTGGGGTCTTTGTTATTCGCCTTTGGCGCTGAGCTGCTGCTCGAGCTGAGCCAGCTTGCTTTCGAGGGCGGCCAGTTTTTCACGGGTACGTAGCAGCACCTTGGTCTGCACGTCGAACTCTTCGCGGCTGACCAGATCCAGCTTGCCCAACTGGGCTTGCAGTACCTGACGCATCTTCTTCTCGGCCTCTTCACCCATGCTGCGAATGCCGGGCGGCAGGGAGTTGTGCACCTGCTTGGCGATCTCTTCCAGTTTCTTCGGGTCGATCATGATGTCCTCCTTAAGCGTTGGCGGACATTCTACCGACAATTCCCTCACTTTGCCGAGATCGCGGCGGCTTTTTAGTCGTGATGGTGCCCGTTGGCTGGTCGGGTCTGGTGATGGGGCTACAACTGCTACCCTTGCGCCCCTTTGTTAACCTGAAACCATGACATGCACCACAAAGCTGAGCCAGAACTGTCCGGCATGAGTCTTATTTGGTGTTGGTTTTATGTTAACGTTTTGCAGTCGAGGTCGTGATGACCCCGTTGGCTTGTGATGGATAACAACCTTATAAAAAGAGAATAAAAAATGAAGAAGAAGCTAATTTATGCAGCTGTTGTCAGCGCCCTGCTGGCCGGATGTGGTGGAGATGACAACAAGGGAGACACCACCAGCTCCCTCGATTATGCCTTGAGTGGCGCCAGTGGTATTCGACCGAGCGTGCTGGCTCCCCGTGCCAGCGACGGTACCCTGAAGTTTTCGACAGAAACTGCTGATCTGTCGAACCCGGTATCTGCCCTCTCCACTCTGGATGGTTGGTCAACCACCCAACCCGTCCAGCTGGTACCGGCGACCGTGACCGGTGTCTCTGTGCCGGCACCGGCGGCCAGCGAGTATGCCTCTGCCGTTGCGCCCCTCTACCTGCTCGAGCTCACGCTGGATCCGGTCACTCTGCAACCCAACGGAGTCAAGGGCGGCAAGCCACTGGTTTATGGGACCGACTTTGTGGTCACTGGCGGAGACGGCAAGCTCAATCTGGTTCCGCTCAAGCCGCTTAATCCCTCTTCTTACTACATGATCGTGGCGACTGATGCCCTCAAGGACAGTCGTGGCACACCGCTCAAGGCGGGCGGCGATTACAGCAGCTTCAAATCGACAGCTGGCGCAACCACTCAGGAGCAGACCATCAATGGCCTGATCTCGCTGCAAGAAGGTCTGTTCAAAGCGGCCACCGGGATCACCAGCGATCGGGTGATCTTCTCCGACTGGTTTGCCACCCAATCTGGTGCCGATGTGCTGCTGGCGGTGAAAGGGGCGGCAGCCAAGGTGGCACAGAGCGGTCTGGATGCTGCCAAGGTATGGAAAGTGGATGCCAAGGGTAATATCAATACCACCTTGCCGGGTACCTATGTGGCTAGCTGGAATCCGACAGCCCCTCTATTTATGGATGCTCTTGATGGTGTGTCGGATCTTTTGCTTCCAGCTGATACCAAGCAGGCGATTAAAGCGGGTATTGCTGCAGCGGGTCTGACAGGGCTTGCGGGCATCACCAGCGTATATAGCGGAACCGTCAAGCTCCCTTACTTCCTCTCTACCCCGGCGATAGCTGGCTCCTGGGACAAGGCCAAGACCCAATCCTGGCACGGCGCCATTCCCAGCCTCTATGCCATCGCCAACGCGCTGAAAGCGGGCGATACCGAGGTGATCGGTGGACTGGTCGGGGCGGGCGTGGACCCGGCATTGCTGGGTGAGCTGATCGCCGACCCGAGCCGTCAGAGTGAACTGCTGACCGAGGCGAGCAAGCTGATTGGGGTGACCCTCACCTCCGGTGGCAAGCCGCTCGATGCCGAGCGCAATATCGGCCGTTTCAACCCGTTGCCTGCCCTGACTGAGGTGCAATCGGTACCACTGCGGATCTTTGCTGCCGCACCGCTCAATACCATTACCGATGTGATCATCTATCAGCACGGCGTCACCTCCATCAAGGAGAACGCCTATGCGCTGGCGCTGAGCCAGATAGGTGCCGGGTTAGACCCATCAGTGAACAAGGTGGTTGCTGTGGTGGTGATCGATCATCCTCTGCACGGCGAACGTGGCTACGCCCTGAGCGGCAGCATGGATACCGTCACCACCTCCGAGAATCCGACTCCCTACCTGAATCTGGGCTATCTGACGGTGGCGCGGGACAACCTGAAACAGAGTGTTGCCGATCTGCTTGGTCTTCGCCTGGCTGTCGGTCTGGCCAACACCCAGGGATTGGGTGGCCAATTGGGTGGTGCCGGTCTGAAGGTGCATTTCCTCGGTCACTCACTCGGTGCCATTACCGGGGCCAATCTGCTGGCGGTCGCTAACCAGCCTATGGGTAATGCGGCTGATGCCCTGTTCAAGTTCGATACCGGTGGTCTGGCGATGCCGGGTGGCGGCATCGCGCCGTTGTTGCTCAACTCGCCGAGCTTCGGGCCGACCATCAAGATGAGCGTGCTGACAGCAGGCAGCCCCGAGTTGAAAGCGGGCTTTGCGGCCTATGAACCCAACTGCAAGACAGTCAAGGCAACCTGCTTCGTCAACGAGTTCCTGCCCAGTCTGAATGCGACCACTCAGGCGGCCGCAGTTACGACGCTGCAGAGCTACAGCTTTGCTGCCCAGACGGTGCTCGACTCTGCCGACCCGATCAACTTGGGTCGCGGCATCAAGAGCAACTTCCCGCTGTTTGCCACCGAGATCGTGGGCAATGAAGCCCTCAATCTGCTGCCGGATCAGGTGATCCCCAACAGCATTGCCTCTGCACCACTTGGTGGCACCGAGCCGCTGTTCAAGGTGTTGGGTTTGCAGGCGTTGCAAGGTGGGTCGGGGGTGATCCCTGCCAGCCACCATGCAGCCCGCTTTGTGGCCGGTGGTCACAGCTCGCTGCTGGCCCCTGACGAGAACTTCGATCCGACTGGCGCGGTCACCACCGAGATCCAGACCCAGTTCGCCAGCTTCTTTATGAGTGACGGTGCGGCGGTCAAGGTGACTGACGACACCCTGATCAAGCAGTAACTGCCCATCGCGTAATAAAACGCCGCCCCTCGGGGCGGCGTTCTCGTTTCTGCGGCTGCTGAAAAATCAGGTCGGCTGGTGGTTGCGATCCAGCCAGCCTTGCAGCAGGCCGACCAGCAGGCCGGTCAGGTGGGCGATATTGGCGGTGCTGGTGCCGAGCATGTCGAAGAAGCCGAGCACCATCCAGAACAGCATAAAGCCCATCAGCGCCGGTGGCAGAGTGAGGCCACAGGCGGGTTGCAGCTTGCTGCGCAGCCAGCAGTAGCCGAGCAGGGCATAGACCACGCCGGAGAGGCCGCCAAACAGCGGGCCGCTGGCAAAAAACTCGGCGATATTGGGCAGGGCGGCGCCCACCAGCAGCAGGATCAGCAGCTTGCCGCTGCCGAGGCGCTGTTCGATCTGGCCCCCGAGATACCACCACCACAGCAAGTTGAACACCAGATGGAGCACCGAGAAGTGGATCAGGGCGGGGGTGAAATAACGCCACGCCTGCCAGTCGGTGAACTGGGCTAGGGTCGGGTGGAATGCCAGTTCATCGTAGATGGGCAGGCCGATGGCATCGATCCCGTAGATGGCGAGACAGGCGATGATCACCACCAGCGTCAGTGGCCCCGCTTGATGGAGGAAGTCGGTGATGGGATCCGTCATCCCCTTGCTGTAGTCGATGCGGGCATCGGCGCGGCCGGATTGCCAGGAGGCCTCCATGTAGCGAGGGTGGGCCGGTTCGGCCAGAAAGCGCTTCACCTCCAGCTGGGCCTGAGCGAGGCGTTGCTCGTCCGCCAGCCAGATGGTGACCCCCAGCTCGGACTGGGTCAGCTCGCAGGAGATCCCCAGCGTCGCCAGATAGTCCACCAGCGCCTGCGCCATGCGGGCGTTGTCGAGCACCAGCAGCTGGATCATGCCTCGCCTGCCTCGATGGGAAACTCCCGGCGCCACGCCTCGAAGCCGCCATCCAGACTGTAGACCTCGTCATAACCTTGTTGCAGCAGGTATTGGGCCGCCCCCTGACTGCTGTTGCCGTGATAGCACATCACGATGACCGGGGTATCGAAATCCACTTCGTTCATAAAGCGCACCAGGGTGCCGTTGGTGAGGTGGAAGGCGCCGACCGCGTGGGCCGCTTCAAAGGATTGCGGGTCGCGAATATCCACCAGACGGGCTTCACCCGCGCTCAGTTTCTGGTGGGCATCATGGGCATTGATATGGGCAAACTGGTCCATCGGGATGTCCTGCGAATAGGTTGATTACGGGCCAGTGTACCGCAAGCTTGGGCGCAAACTAACCCCACAAAAGATAAGGGAGCCAGCGGCTCCCTTGTCGATATGGCATGCGGGTCAGTGGGTTAACCGCCCAGATAGGCCTGCCGTACCGCCGGGTTGGCCAGCAGGGCGGCTCCTGTGTCTTGCAGCACCACGTGGCCGTTCTCCAGCACATAGCCGCGGTCGGCCAGCTTGAGCGCCTGGTTGGCGTTCTGCTCCACCAGAAAGATGGTCATCCCCTTCTGCCGCAACTGTTCGATGGTGTCGAAGATCTGCTGGATGACGATGGGGGCCAGCCCCAGCGAGGGTTCATCCAGCAGCAGCAGGCGCGGTTTGCTCATCAGGGCGCGGCCGATGGCCAGCATCTGCTGCTCGCCGCCGGACATGGTGCCCGCCCGTTGTTGCAGGCGCTCGTGCAGGCGCGGAAACAGGGTAAACACCTGATCCAGCAGGCCATGCTGCTCGGCCTTGTCGACGAAGAAGGCGCCCATCAGCAGGTTCTCCTCCACCGTCAGGCGGGCGAAGATGCGGCGCCCCTCCGGCACCACGGCGATATCTTTGCGCATGATGCGGGCTGTGGTGAGGGAGTTGATCTGTTCCCCCTCAAACCAGATGGAGCCGCTGCTGGGCTTGGGTTCGCCGCAGAGTGTCATCAGCAGGGTGGTCTTGCCCGCGCCGTTGGCGCCGATCAGGGTGACGATCTCCCCCTCTTTCACCTCGACGCTGACATCGTGCAGTGCCTGAATTTTGCCGTAGTGGGTCGATACGTTGCGAAGTTCTAACATCTTTTTGTCCTTACGACTCGCCCAGATAGGCCTTGATCACTGCCGGGTTGTTACGGATCTCATCCGGCTTGCCGTGGGCCAGCGGGGTGCCCTGACTGACCACGAAGATACGGTTGGAGATGCCCATCACCAGCTTCATATCGTGTTCGATCAGCAGCACCGAGACCCCGAACTCGTCCCGCAGGCTCATGATCAGCTCGTCCAGCTCGTCGGTCTCCTTCGGGTTGAGGCCGGCAGCCGGTTCATCCAGCATCAGCAGCTCGGGACGGGTCGCCATGCAGCGGGCGATCTCGAGGCGGCGCTGCTGACCGTAGGCCAGGTTGCCGGCGGCGCGGTTGGCGAGATCCTTGAGCCCTACTTTATCCAGCCAGAAGGCGGCCCGCTCCAGCCCCTCCTGCTCCGCCCGGCGGAAGGCCGGGGTCTTGAACAGGCCGGCGATAAAGCTGGTGTTGAGGTGCTGGTGCTGGGCAACCAGCAGGTTCTCCACCGCCGTCATCTCCTTGAACAGCCGCACGTGCTGGAAGGTACGCACAATCCCCTTGCGGGCAATGAGGTGGCCGGGCAGCCCCTGGATTTCCTCACCCTTGTAGCGGATGGTGCCGCCGCTCGGGCAGTAGAAGCCGGTCAGGCAGTTGAAGATGGTGGTCTTGCCCGCACCGTTGGGGCCGATGATGGAGATCACCTCGCCCTTGTCGATATCCAGTTTTACCCCGTTGACGGCCAGCAGGCCCCCGAAGCGCATCGACAAATCAGAGACTTCCATTAACTTCTGATGAGTACTCATTTCTTCAACTCCAGATGCGGACGGGTCATCGGCAGCAATCCCTGTGGCCGCCAGATCATCATGAACACCATCAAGAGGCCGAACATCAGCATGCGGTACTCGTTGAATTCGCGGGCCAGCTCCGGCAGTACCGTCATCACGATGGCAGCCAGCACCACCCCGATCTGCGAGCCCATGCCACCCAGCACTACGATGGCAAGCACGATGGCCGACTCGATAAAGACGAAGGATTCCGGGCTGATAAAGCCCTGCCGCGAGGCAAAGAAACTCCCCGCGAAGCCTGCGAAGGTGGCGCCTATGGTGAAGGCGGTCAGCTTGATGATGGTGGGGTTGAGCCCCAGCGATTTGCATGCGATCTCGTCTTCCCGCAGCGCTTCCCAGGCGCGGCCCAGCGGCATCCGCAGCAGGCGGTTGATGACGAACAGGGTCACCACCACCAGCACCAGCGCCATCAGGTAGAGGAAGATCACCTTGTGGTTGGCGTTGTAGGTAATGCCGAAGAAGTTGTGGAAGGTATCAAAGCCCCCATCCTTGACGGTGCGGTTGAACTCCAGACCCCCCAGCGTCGGCTTGGGGATGCCGGATATGCCGTTCGGGCCGCCGGTCAGGGTGGTCATGTTGTTGAGCAGGATGCGGATGATCTCGCCAAAACCCAGGGTGACGATGGCCAGATAGTCCCCCCGCAGCCGCAGCACCGGGAAACCGAGCAGGAAGCCGAAAGTAGCGGCCATCAGCCCGGCGATGGGCAGGCACTCCCAGAAGCTCAGCCCGAAGTAGGTGTTGAGCAGGGCATAGCTGTAGGCGCCGACCGCGTAGAAGCCGACATAGCCGAGATCGAGCAGACCGGCGAGGCCGACCACCACGTTCAGCCCCAGCCCCAGCATGATGTAAATCAGGGTGAGGGTGGCGAGATCGATGGCACCGCGAGAAGCCATAAAGGGCCAGCTCACCGCAAACAGCAGCACCAGCACGGCGGTGAGGTTATAGAGCTTGGGTGCCTCTTCCGGGCTCGGCAGCACCAGCTTGGTGAAGCCGACCGAGAAGCCGCTGATGGAGGCCTGAAACAGCTTGGCAATCTGGCCGCGCAGCATCTGGAACCAGAAGACAATGGTGGCGCCCCCCAGCAGCCAGGCCAGCGACATATCGAGGCGGCTTACTACCTGCAGGCTGGAGCCATCGGTCTCCAGCTTGAAGCCGAGCAGCCAGAAGGAGAGCACCAGCAGTACCAGGCTGGCGATACAGGCGTGGATAAATTGATGTTTCATCACACTTTCTCCACTTCCGGACGACCCAGAATGCCAGTCGGCATAAAGAGCAGCACAAAAATGAGCAGGGCAAACGCCATCACATCCTTGTACTCGGTGCTGAGATAACCGGCGGTGAGCGCTTCAACCACGCCGAGCAGCAGGCCGCCCAGTACGGCGCCCGGAATGCTGCCGATACCGCCCAATACAGCGGCAGTGAAGGCCTTCAGACCGGCCATAAAGCCGAGGTAGGGGTTGATGACGCCGTAATACATGCCGAGCAGCACCCCGGCGACGGCGGCCAGCGCGGCCCCCAGCACGAAGGTGATGGAGATGACCACGTGGGTGTCGATGCCCAGCAGGTTGGCCATCTTGATATCTTCCGAACAGGCGCGGCAGGCGCGGCCCATGCGGGAGCGGCCGATGAACTGGGTCAGCGCCAGCATGGTGATGAAAGTCACCACGAAGATGATCAGCTGCATATAGGAGAGGCTGGCCTGAAAACCATCCTCACCCCCCAGGGTCCAGCCACCGGAGATCAGGCTGGGCATGGCGATATCCCGCGAGCCCTGTGCCATCCGCATCATGTTCTGCAAGAAGATCGACATGCCGATGGCGGAGATGAGGGGGATCAGCCGGTTGCCACCGCGTAGCGGCCGGTAGGCGACCCGCTCGATGCTCCAGCCATAGGTGCCGGTGATGATAATACTGACCAGGAAGGCGCCCCCCAGCAGTAGAAAGGTGCTGTCGATGCCCATCATCATGAGCCCCGCCATCACCATAAAAGCGACATAGGAGCCGATCATGTACACCTCGCCGTGGGCGAAGTTGATCATGCCGATGATGCCATAGACCATGGTGTAGCCGATGGCGATCAACGCATAGGTGCTGCCTATGGTTAATCCGTTCAGCAGTTGCTGAACCAGATAGAGGAGGTGTTCGGACATACTGCGTTCCCTGTACTTGCCCGCAAAGAGAGGAGGGGGTGAGCGTACTCACCCCCGATCGGCAGATTATTTGACTTGGCTGGAAGTACCGTCAGCGTGCCACTGGAACACACCGAATTCGAAGCCTTTCAGGTCACCGTTCGGTGCCCAGGTCAGGGGGCCCATCACGGTATCGATCGGCGCAGCCTTGATGGCGGCGGCAACGGCGGCCGGGTCATCTTCACCCGCCTTGGCGATACCGGCTGCCAGGGTTTGCACCGCGGCATAGGTAGTCCAGACGAACGGGCCGGAGGAGTCCTGACCCTTGGCCTTGAACGCCGCCACCAGCGGGGCGTTGGCAGGCACCAGATCGTATTTGTTCGGCAGGGTCACCAGCAGGCCTTCGGAAGCCGGGCCGCCGATGGCGGAGATATCCTTGTTACCCACCCCTTCCGGGCCCATGAACTTGGCTTTCAGCCCCTTCTCGCCAGCCTGACGCAGGATCAGACCCAGCTCAGGGTGATAGCCGCCGTAGTAGACGAAATCGACGTTCTCTTTCTGCAGCTTGGCGATCAGGGCGGAGAAGTCCTTGTCACCGGCGGTGATCCCTTCAAAGGCCACCACTTTCACGCCAGCCTTGTCGAGCGCAGCTTTGACGCTGGAAGCGATCCCTTCGCCATACTGCTTCTTGTCGTGGATAACGGCGACGCGCTGGGGTTTGACCTGCTCGATGATGTATTTGGCGGCAGTCGGGCCCTGATCGCTATCCAGGCCGATGGTGCGCAGGGTCAGCTGGTAACCGCGCTCGGTGATCTTGGGGTTGGTGGAGGCGGGGGTGACCATCAGGATCCCCTCGTCTTCATAGATGTCTGAGGCGGGCAGGGTGTTGTCGGAGCAGAGGTGACCGACCACGAACTTGACGCCATCGTTCACCACCTTGTTGGCAACGGCCACCGCCTGTTTGGGATCGCAGGCATCGTCATAGACGACCGCTTCGATCTGCTTGCCATTGATGCCGCCAGCCTTGTTGATCTGCTCTACCGCCATCTTGCCGCCGGTGAACTGCATGTCCCCGTACTGGGCGACCGGGCCGGTGACCGGGCCTGCGATACCTATCTTGATGGTGTCTGCCGCGTGGGCGATGGAGATCGATCCAAACAGAGCCAAAGAAACCGCTGCGCCAACTGTGATTTTGCTCAACTTATGCATTGATTCGTCCCTTAATCAGTGGATTGTTTCATTTCCGTGTGCCATTCCGGATCTACATCCCGTGCATCCGGCTATAGGTATGGTTCTATCATTCCTCACGGGGCAATAACAAGCTGTTAAAGATACTAACCAGAGGGGGTTGGATGGGTGGATTTTGAAATAAATGACCTGTTATTTTCGGCTAATCAGAGCTTAATTTTGATTTGTTGACTTAACATCTTGGTAACGAGAGGCGATTCTGACAAACGCCAGAGGATTAATCTGGCGATATTTTACTCTGACAGCGCTCCCATTTTGACCAGAATCCATTTGCGCAAACAGAAATGAGCGCCTAAATTAGCCGGCATTGACAATTCCGTGGCAGAGCTCGTTAAAACCAAGCCTTTATTCGGGAAATCTGCTAATGTTCCGCCTTTGACAGTCAGGAGACAGAGATGGCCACTATCAAGGATGTCGCCTCGCGCGCAGGCGTATCCATCTCCACCGTCTCACATGTGCTCAACCACACTCGGCGGGTCAGCGAAGACGCGACCCAGAAAGTGATTGAGGCGGTGGCAGAACTCAACTACGCGCCCAACTCGGTAGCGCGCAGTCTTAAAATAAATTCGACCAAGACCATTGGTATGCTGGTGACCACCAGCGTAAACCCCTTCTTCGCAGAAGTGGTGCAAGGGGTTGAAGCGTACTGCTTCGAACAGGGCTACAGCCTGATCCTCTGCAACACCGAAAACCAGCCGCCTCGCCAACAGCATTACCTGAGAATGCTGATGGAAAAACGGGTGGATGGCCTGCTGGTATTGGGTACCGATATCGACACTCCGTTGCGCGACATGCTGCGCATCCACAAGAATGTGCCGCAGGTGGTACTGGATTGGGGCACGGAGTGCGATTTCGCCAACGTCATCAACGACAACGCCCGCATCGGCGCCCGCATGGCCGTACGCCATCTGCTGGAGCTGGGGCACCGCGACATCGTCTGCATCACTGGCCAGCTCTCCAAGCCGACCACCCAGCAGCGACTGGACGGGGTACGTGATGCGCTGGGTGAACACGGTCTGACCCTCAAAGATGAACAGGTCTTTGAAGGGGATTACGAGAGCCAGAGCGGCTTCGATGCCATGCAGCGCATCCTGGCCCTGCAGCCTCGTCCGACCGCGGTTTTTGCCTTCGACGATCCCATGGCGATCGGCGCGATTTGCGCTGCCTGGGAAGCGGGAGTCAAGGTGCCGGACGATATCTCCATCATCGGCTACGACGATGTGGAGATGGCGCGCTTCTCCAGCCCGCCGCTGACCACCATCCGCCACCCGAAGGCCGAACTGGGCCAGCTGGCGGTGAAGCATCTGGTCAGCCGGATCCGCAACAAGGAGCTGGAAGTGGAGTCGATGACGGTACAGCCCGAGCTGATCGTCCGCCGCTCGGTCAAACCGCTGCGTTAATCCGCACCCGTTGCCAAGACGAAAAACCCCCTCTGTCACGAGGGGGTTTTTGTTTATGGGCGGTTTACTTTCAACCAGTGGCTCGCAGCGCCGATCTCGGCCTTGTGAGTGAATATTCCCCCCGTTTGAGCTGCCTCGCATTTTGCTTGTTAATCGTTTGATCAATATCAACAAAGGGTTAAGTTCTGATGGACTCCCGACTTAACCGTTCCATCCTGTAGGTTGGGTATGACTGTCAAGGATGGTGTCTTATGTTCCCCCCTCGCAAGCTGGGTCACCAGATCACGCTGCTGGCAATCGGCGGCATCGTATTGCTCGCCGTGGTGCTGCTTACCTTTAATCTGTTTGAAAATCGCCAGCGGGCGCTCGCGGCCGAGCAGGCTGCACTGCGGAGCCAGCTCCAGAATGTGGAAGCGGTGATCAAAAACACCAGCCATGAAACCGTGCTGGCGGCGACTCTGATCGCCCAGCGGCCGGATGCAGCAAAGGCGGTGGCCGACAAGGATTGGCAGACCCTCGCCAATCTGTTTGATCCGCTCTGGCCCGCTATCAAGGCGCAGGGGATCCAGCAGTTTCACTTTCACATTCCCCCGGCTACTTCCCTTTATCGGGTACACAAGCCCGCAAATCATGGCGACGACCTCTCTACTACACGGTTGGCAGTGGTCGAGGTGAACCGCAATCATCAACCTGTCGGCGGGTTGGAGACCGGTCAGGGGGGCACCGGGATCCGCGGCGTAGTGCCGGTCACTTTCAATGGTCAGTCGGTCGGCTCGGTGGAGTTTGGCCGCGCCCTCGACACCTCGCTGTTTGCCGATCTGCTGGGCAAGGACAGTCGCTTTGCCATCTATCTGTTTGAACAGGGTAAGCCCGTTATGCTGACTGGTACCTCCATGCTTGGTGAGTCGGTGGACTGGTATCAGGAGGTATTGGCGGGAGAGAGCCGCTTCACCACCATCAAGCAGCAGGGGAGCGATTTTCTGGTGATGGCGGCACCGTTGCGCGACTTCTCCGGCAAGGCGGTCGGGGTGATCGAGTTGGCGCGTGATCACAGTGAGGTTGCAGCCGCGCTGGTACGCCAGAGCTGGCAGATGGTAATGATCGCGCTACTTGGCACCGCTCTGATTGCGGTGGCGCTGGTGCTGCTGCTGGCGCGTCTTAGCCGTCCGCTGCTCGACAGCGTCAAGGCGCTGGAGGCGCTGGCCAATGGCTCTGGCGATCTCGGCAGCAAGCTGCCGGTGGCGGGGCCGGAGGAGATCCGCCGGCTCGGGTCGGCGTTCAATGCCTTTGTTGCCAAGATCCGCGACACCATCAGCCAGCTCACCGCGACTCTGGGCGAACTGGCTGGCGAGAGTGAGCGGCTGTCGCGCAGTGCGGCGGGCAACCTTGGCAGCATGACGCGCCAGCAGGAGCAAACCACCCAGCTCGCCACCGCCATGACCGAGATGACCAGTACGGTACACGAGGTGGCCAACAACACTGCACAGGCGGCCGAAGCGGCCAACGAAGCGGACAATCAGGCGGTCACCGGCGATGAGGTGGTGCAGCAGAGCGTCAACATGATAGAACAGCTGGCGGAGGAGATCGCCAGCGCGGGCAACACGGTGAAAGAGGTCGCCAAGGCCAGCGAGCAGATTGGCTCGGTGCTGGCGGTGATCCAGTCCATCGCCGAGCAGACCAATCTGCTGGCCCTCAACGCCGCCATCGAGGCGGCCCGGGCCGGTGAACAGGGGCGCGGTTTTGCGGTGGTGGCCGACGAGGTGCGCTCGCTGGCCGGGCGCACCCAGCACTCCACCGCCGAGATCCGCGGCACCATAGAGCAGTTGCAACGGGCGGTGGGCACCACGGTGACCCTGATCGAACACAGCGTTTCGCGGGCGGGGGAGTCGGTGGAGCGGGCCAATCAGGCGGGGGAAGCCCTCGGCCGGATCAAGGGGGCGGTCAACAGCATTCGCGACATGAACACCCAGATCGCCGCTGCCTCGGAGGAGCAATCCTCGGTGAGCGACGAGATCACCCGCAATATCGTCAGCGTCCACGAGATCTCCCAGGCCACCACGCTGGTGGCGCGGGATACCGCCCATATCGCCAGCCATGTGGCGACCTTGGTGGACAAGCTGGGGGATCTGGCCGGGCAGTTCCAGGATGGTTCCAACGTGCGGATGGTGCTGAGTCGCGCCCGCGCCGCTCATATGGGCTGGAAGACCCGTGTCCGAGCCTATCTGGATGGGCAGGAGGGGTTGTCGCGCAGCGAGGCGGTCAGTGACAAGGAGTGCCGCCTTGGCCACTGGTACTTCAGCGAAGGGCAGGCATGCTGCGGCGATCAACCCGCCTTCAGGGCGATGGCCGCCCCCCACGCCAGATTGCATCAGGTGATCCAGCAGATTATCGAGTTGAAAAATCAGCACAAGCATGAAGAGGCGGAGGCGCTCTACCGCGAGATCGAGCAGAACTCAGAGCAGGTAGTGGGCTGCATCGATCAGCTGCTGCGGGAGATGACCAAGCCGGAGCGTTAATGACGAGCGGATCGGATAGCCAAAGGGCTGACAGCGATGTCAGCCCTTTTTCATGGTGCGGGTCTGAGGCGAGGTTACTGCTCCGGGCGCAGCTCCTGATAACGGGCGGCGGTGATGAACTGGCCGAAGGTTTCACACCAGACGATCACGCTGCTGTAGCGGGCCGGATCGATCGTGGCGGGCAGCGGCACGATAAAGTTGTCGAAGGTCTTCACCGGCCCGACTCGCACCATTTGATCCTTGAGACGGGCAAAATCGGCTTCGGTCTCGACAAACTCGGGGGAGAAGTAGAGCTGGTAGTCCGGTCCGGGGGCCAGCTTGCCCATCAGGCTGACGGCATCCGGCCCTATGCTCACCTTGCCTTCCCCCCAATGCAGCCGATCGCTGTCTTTCAGATCCCGGCGAAAGGTGCCGTGGAATCTCGCTTGCTGCTGGCTGGCCGCCACCTGCTCGGTATCAGGTGCGGGTGGCGCGATCAGGATCGGCAGGGTGTAGACACCGGCGGCAAAGCCTGCCGCCGCGACCAGCAGATGGGTGCCCAGCAGCAGGGCTAGGGTTTTGCGTTTCATGATATCTCGGTCGTTGATGAATTGATGGCAAAACCATACCAGTCCGGGGGCCCGCTGCCCAGTTTGCTCAGGCCAGAGGTGTCGTTATCCATCTATGGTGACGTGGGGTGTGGTCACACCAATGGCTCAAGGCCGGATGGTGCCGTCCTGGCCTTTGTTGATCTCGCTGGCGGCGTGTACCAGCTGTTCCAGCTGGTGGTGGATCTGGGCACGATCCAGCTGCTGCAAGGGCTGACGACTCCACAGCACCGGTGTCAGGCTCTCGGTATCGAAACCCAGTACCGGTTTGCACGGGTCCTGACTGAAGAGGTTCTGGGCGGCCGCCTGAGCGCTGGTGGCCGCGTCGAGGCGGGTAAACATCAGCAGATAGTTGGCCGGGTGTTCGGTCAGGTGACAGGTCAGTTCGCCGATCTGCAGGCTGGTGACGCTCTCCTCCTGTTGCGGCGCAGGCAGGGAGAGGGAGAGAAACAGCTGGTGGATGGCGGCGTGATAAAGAGAGTTCATTGATGGCTCCAGATTGATGATGGCGCCATTAGAGCAGGTCACCGCCAGCGGCACTGTTAATGGTGGCTCTCTTTTTTTAGCTTTTCGGTCAGCGAGATAGCACGCCGCGCTCAGTACAAAAATCGCGACCAATCCCGATAGTCCGTGTTGATTGCCTCTCCTAGACTGGCGGCGAAACATCACAAGAAGACAATCATCATGCAGATTCAAGCAAACACCGTCGGCACACAGGCCGTCGCTCACCACAGTGATGCAACCACAGGGGTTGGCCGGATGGGCCAGCTGGAGGCGCGTCAGGTCGCTACCGGGCAAGATGCGATCTTGCTGGGCAACCGCAGCGAACCGCAAAAAGGGCAGGGGCAGCTTTCGCGATTGGGGGCCCAATTGGCCCGCCCGTTTGTGGCCATCAAAGAGTGGATTGGCAACCTGCTTGGGAGCGGCAAGAGTGCCGCTGCGCCGAAGACGCAAACCGCCACTTCTCCCGAGGATCTTCAGCGCCTGATGAAGCAGGCTGCATTTGGTAGCTCGCTGGGTGGCTTTGCCAAGGCGGACGTATTGAACAACATCGGCGCCGAACAACTGGGTAAGGAGCACGCCACTCTGGCGACCGGCAACGGCCCACTGCGCTCTCTCTGCACCGCGTTGCAGGCTGTTGTCGTCGGCTCCCAGCAGCCGGAACTCCGGGAGTTGGCTGCCGGGCTGCTGGCCCGCCCCATCGCCGGTATCCCGCTCCAGCAGTGGGGCACTGTGGGGGGCAAGGTGACCGACCTGCTCGCCAGCGCCACCTCCGAACTGCTGCAGGAGGCGATGAGCCAGCTGCACACCGCGATGGGTGAAGTGGCCGACCTGCAGCGGGCCGTCAAGGCTGAAATCGCTGGCGAACCGGCGCAAAGCGCGGCCACAACAGCGGATGCGGTGCCCGTCCAACGCGGTGAGAGCAAAGGGGCTGCCCGCGAACAGGTCGCCATGGCGCGGCAGACCCCGGCCACCGGCTACAAGCTGGCGCTGGATCTTATCAGCTATCAGGCCAGCTACCTGCTGCGGGATCAAACCTCGACCGAGGTGACCCTGAGCAGCAGCGATCTCAATGCCCTGCATCAACACATTGCCGATGGCTCCATCAACAGTTCCCACATGGCCAAGTTGCAGACCCGTGGCGATCTGCAAACCCTGCGTACTCTGGCGCTCTCGCTGGCCAGCGGCAGCGATGCCAAGGGTTCTTCCCTTGGTCATGCCCTCGACAGTCTCGCCTCGGCGCGCCCCAACCAGCGACTGGTGCTGGGCGGCCTGATGCAGTTTGCCGGTCAGACCGAGCAGGCGTGGGTGGACCATACCGCGCTCAAGCCGCGAGAGGAACGGCTAGATGCCGGGGCGCGGCTGCGTTTTGACACCGGCCATATGCAGGCGGAGCTGGGGCGTCTCGGCGACAGCGAGGCACGGCAGGTGCTGCAACAGCTGGAAGGGGCTTTTGGTGATCGGGCCAGGGCTGTCTGTGACTTCGCGGTGGCTCAGGTCTCCGGCTTTGCCGATAGCGAAAGCAGTCCTGAGGCCGTGCTGGTCTCCCGCCTGACCCGCATGGGCAATCTGGTGGGCAGCCTGACCGATGCGCTCAAGGAGCGGCTGCAACTGCCCGGGTCTGCCCGTGGCGAGCCGACCATGATCGACTCCGCCAGCCAGCTGACACCGCTCGAGCTGGCTGCGCTGGCCCATATCGGCGTCGATGAGAGCTATCTGTAAACCGCCAGCACACAGCCCCTCGGGGCAAGGTGATATGACATAAAAACGGACACCCTTGGGTGTCCGTTTTCTTATTCGGGCGGGAGTAGGCTGAGGGGGAGGCAGTGCAGACCGACTGGCTTATAGGATGGCGAAATCCACTTCGGGCAGGTTTTCAAAGCCGGGGCGGGCAAACAGATAGCCCTGCATCAGGCTGACGCCCATCTCCCGCAGGCAGGCCATCTCTTCGCGGGTCTCGATCCCCTCTGCCAGCGGGATGATCTGCAACTCGGCAAACAGCGCCAGAGAGTGGCGCACTATGGCTTGCCGAGTCGGGTCATGGTCGATGTCGCGCAGCAGGTGCATATCGAGCTTGACGATATTGGGGTGAAAATCGGCCAGCAGGTTGAGGCCCGAGTAACCGGCGCCAAAGTCATCGATCGCCGTTTTGAAGCCGAGCGCCTGATAGTGATCGACGATGCCGCGAAGATGCTGGCTATCTTGCACCTGCTCCACCTCGGTCAGCTCGAACATGATCTGCTCGATGGGAAAGAGATGCTCGCGGGCCGCCTGCAGGGTGGTGCGGATGCAGCGCTCCGGGCGGTAGACCGCATTGGGCAGAAAGTTGATGCTCAGCATGCCCCGCATATCGAGCCGGGCGGCCAGCGCGATGGCCTTGATGCGGCACAGCTGATCGAAACGGTAGCGATTGCCATCGTTGACCCGGGCAATCACGCTCTGCGCCGGCTCGTTGTTGATCCCCCGCACCAGCGCCTCGTAGCCGAAGATGGTGCGCTGGCTGCAATCGACGATGGGCTGAAAGGCCATGGTGAAGTCGAAGTCGAGATCTGCTTTTTCCTGACACAGCTGGCAGATGGCGGGGGATGGGGCGGCAGGTATATCCATGACTTTCCTCTTGGGCGTGGCGGCGCTGGGCACTGTCTCAAATGATAACAGCTCATTACCCCCCTGTAGGTTCGATTAGCGAAGCGTAATCGGACGAACGAGAGGCTTTGATTACGGTTGTTGCCGTGAAACAGGATCGGCCAACTGGAGGGGGAAGTGCGGCTGGCCGTTATGGCGGGAGAATTGATTTACACGAACGTCCGATTACGCCTGACGGCTAATCGAACCTACGGGCTGGCTGTATAAGGTAAAATATCAATTATCATCACTGTAATTAATAATAACAAGAATGCCTTTTGCAGTGTCATACAAAATAGATAAAGAATATATGAAACAAGCAGTAATAGACGAGTTCAATAACAACTCTGAGTTTTCAATATTAAGTACGATGGGAGAGTTTTTTAAAATTAGCAACGCAATTGCAAGGACGATTATAACAATTTGCTCTTTGATAGAAATGAGCATTTGATTTTTTGTTTTTGAAAAACAACTAATGCCAACACCATTGTTTTTTTCCACTATGTCCATGACTTTAGTCAGCACTATTCCCATGGTGGCAGCATTGATCGCTAATAGTGCAATTAAAATTGTGACGAGGTTAGCCTCAAGAAATTTATGTAAAAAGGAAGAGTTAAGCCATACGTTAATAACCTCAGTAATAAATCCTATTCCGAGGGAGAAAAAAGTAGTCTTTACGACAGTGGTCATTTTAGTAGCTCTTTCATCGCATTAACGATCATGTTAGCCTCCCCTGTCATTTCTATGTCACTCAAAACTATTTCTTTTACAGTTCTGGATGTTTGAATGCTTTTCTTTATTCCACCAACCTTCAATGTTATATTTCCACCGCCATCTCCAGTATAGTTTACCATACTTTCTAAAGTCGGATTATCTTTATCTAATCGAAGTGTGGAGTCTGGTTCAGACTCAATTCTTAGATTGTTTCTAGTTGAGTTTGTCGTTTTTGCAAAGGACTTTAAATCTTCAGATAAGCATCCGGATATATTAGCCATGTTAGGCGTAATAAATTCAAAGTCAACTGACTTTATTTTACCTTGATGAAGTTTTAAAAGATCCCAGAAATACTGTTTTTCAAATAGGGGCTCGTAGATAACCCTCAGGTTAGAATGTGTTAATTGGGGGGCGAGTTTTTCTAAAATCAATTCAACAACTTTACGGCAGTTGTGAAATGCGGTTGTTCTTTTTTGGACGGCTATCAACTGTTTTTCTGGGTGATTCCATAATGCGACGAGAATTGATGGCCAGTTATCAATCCTCTCGTTTTTGAATTCTTTTGTCTCTCTATTTATTATTTTGTTGTGCGCTATTTTGAATAGGAAAAACTCCCCGTCATCGAACTGTTTTTTTACGACGGTATAATGTTTTTTATTAGAAAAGTCATTTTGTGATAATAATGATTCTTTAAATATAGTATTTTTGTTAGTGAGCAAATCTTCAATAGAACTGAAGTCAGTAAACATGTCACGTTGGAAAAATCTGTCGACAGGTAATATTTGGTATCTGAAAAGCTCAAAACTGTTGCTCTTGTTCGCCATTCTTATCTCTACATGGTAAGTCTCATTAGAGAATCAATATAAAGGAAATGGCAAGACACTTACAGTATTGTCAGATTTAGTTTCTGTGGATGTGAAGTCGATCTACCTAAAATCATTTATAAAAAAACGGCGCCTTACGGCGCCGTTTTTAATATCACTCAACCCAACCAAGATCACTGCAGCAGGGAGATATCCGCGACTTGCAGGAATAGGTTGCGCAGGTTGTTCAGCAGTGCCAGACGATTGGCCTTGAGGGCCTCGTCATCGGCCATCACCATCACCTCGTTGAAGAAGGTATCGACCGGCTCGCGCAGGGCGGCCAGACGGGTGAGGGCAGCCTGATAGTCACCGGCTGCGAACAGCGGAGCCAGTTCGGCTTGCAGTTCGGCAACCTGGGTGGCCAGCGCCTTCTCGGCGGCATCGACCAGCAGTTCCGGTTTGACGGCAGTCGGCAGTTCGCCTTCGACCTTGGCCAGAATGTTGCTCACGCGCTTGTTGGCGGCAGCCAGAGCCAGTGCGGCATCCAGCGTGCGGAAGTGGCTGACGGCCTTGACGCGGCGATCGAAATCGAGCGGACGGGTCGGGCGGCGGGCCAGCACGGCCAGCACCACGTCGGCACCGATGCCTTCGTCCTGATAGGCGGCGCGGAAGCGGCCCAGCATAAAGTCGACCACGTCGGTAACGACGGTTTTGTTGGTCAGCTTGTCGCCGTAGACGCGTACCGCTTCTTCAACCAGTTCAACCAGATCCAAGTCCAGCTGCTTCTCGGTCATGATGCGCAGGGCACCGATGGCGGCGCGACGCAGGGCGAACGGGTCCTTGTCACCCTTCGGCAGCATGCCGATGCCGAAGATACCGGCCAGGGTGTCGAACTTGTCGGCCAGCGCCACGGCGCAGGCAACCAGACCGGACGGCAGGGCATCACCGGCAAAGCGCGGCATGTACTGCTCGTTGAGGGCCACGGCCACTGCTTCGTCTTCGCCATCGTGACGGGCGTAGTGCATCCCCATGACACCCTGGGTGTCGGTGAACTCGCCGACCATGTTGGTCATCAGGTCACACTTGGAGAGCAGACCGGCACGGCGGGCCTGCGTGACAATGTCAATTTCGGTAGGCGCTATACGCTGGGCGATAAAGCCGGCGACGGCCTCGATACGCTCGACCTTGGCCTTGACGGTGCCCAGCTGTTGCTGGAACAGCACGGTTTCAAGGCGCGGCAGGCGGGAGGCCAGGGTCTGCTTGAGGTCGGTCTTGAAGAAGAATTCGGCGTCAGAGAGACGGGGGCGAACCACCTTCTCGTTGCCGCTGATGATCTGGCTCGGGTCTTTGGACTCGATGTTGGTGACGAAGATGAACTTCGGCAGCAGCTTGCCGTTCTTGTCGTAAACCGGGAAGTACTTCTGGTCACCCTTCATGGTGTGAACCAGCGCCTCGGCCGGCACGGCCAGGAACTTCTCTTCGAAGTTGGCGGTCAGCACCACAGGCCACTCGACCAGTGCGGTCACCTCTTCCAGCAGGGCGTCGTCCAGATCGGCCACGCCACCGAAGGCGGCAGCGGCCGCTTCGACGTCAGCCTTGATCTTGGCTTTGCGCGCCATAAAGTCGGCAATCACCATGCCGCGCTCCTGCAGGATCTGCGGGTACTGGCTGGCGTTGTCGATGGTGAACTCGCTCTCGCCCATAAAGCGGTGACCGCGGATGGTGCGGGCAGAGTCGATACCCAGAATGTGAGCAGGAACCAGCTCGCCATCCAGCAGCAGGGTCACGGTGAAGACCGGACGCACGAACTGGATGGTCTTGTCGCCCCAGCGCATCATTTTCGGGATGGGCAGCTTGGCCAGTGCAGAGGCAACCAGCTCACCCAGCAGATCGACAGCCGGACGGCCTTCGACCTTGGCGGTGTGAACCAGCCACTCACCCTTGTCGGTGACCAGACGCTCGGCCTGTTCAACGGTGATGCCGTTGCCACGGGCCCAGCCTTCGGCAGCCTTAGTCGGCTTGCCTTCGGCATCGAACGCCTGCGCCACGGCCGGGCCGCGCTTCTCGACGCTCTTGCTCGGCTGTTCGCCGGCCAGCTCGCTTACCTTCAGCGCCAGACGGCGCGGTGAAGCAAACCACTCGACGTCGCCAAAGGCCAGATCGGCCTTGGTCAGTTCGGCTTTGAAGTTGTCGGCAAAGGCTTCGGCCAGGGAGCGCAGGGCTTTGGGCGGCAGCTCAGCAGTACCGATCTCTACCAGAAATGTATGTTGTGCCATGTCCGTTCCTTAACCTTGCTTGTTCTCGTTGCTGCCACGTTGGCACATCGGGAAGCCCAGCGCTTCGCGGGAGGCGTAGTATGCCTCTGCCACGGCCTTGGTCAGGGTGCGAATGCGCAGGATGTAGCGCTGACGCTCGGTGACCGAGATGGCCTTGCGGGCATCCAGCAGGTTGAAGGAGTGAGCGGCCTTGAGGATGCGCTCATAGGCAGGCAGCGGCAGCGGTTTTTCCAGTGCCAGCAGGTTCTGGGCTTCCTTCTCGTACTGCTCGAAGCAGTGGAACAGGAACTCCACATCGGCGTGTTCGAAGTTGTAGGTGGATTGCTCCACTTCGTTCTGGTGGAACACGTCGCCGTAGGTAGTCTTGCCCAGCGGGCCGTCAGACCAGACCAGATCGTAGACGCTGTCCACGCCCTGAATGTACATGGCCAGACGCTCGAGACCGTAGGTGATCTCGCCGGTGACCGGCTTGCACTCGAGGCCGCCAACTTGCTGGAAGTAGGTGAACTGGGTCACTTCCATGCCGTTCAGCCACACTTCCCAACCCAGACCCCAGGCACCCAGCGTCGGGTTTTCCCAGTTGTCTTCCACGAAGCGGATGTCGTGGATTTCAGGATCCATGCCCAGCTCTTTCAGGGAGCCCAGATAGAGTTCCTGAATGTTGTCGGGGGAAGGCTTGATGATCACCTGGAACTGGTAGTAGTGCTGCAGGCGGTTCGGGTTTTCACCGTAGCGGCCGTCGGTCGGACGGCGGGACGGTTGCACGTAAGCGCAGGCGATGGGCTCCGGGCCCAGGGCACGCAGACAGGTCATGGGGTGGGAAGTACCGGCACCCACTTCCATATCCAGCGGCTGAATGATGGTACAGCCCTGGCGGGACCAATAGTCCTGCAGCTGCAGGATCAGGCCCTGAAAGGTTTTGACATCGAATTTTTGCATAATTTTTTTCGCGCGAAGTGAAAATCAGAGCAAGATTTGCTGAATGTGAACCGAGGGAGTATACCGTCTGGCATGGTCGGATAATAGGCGAAATTGCAGCGGATTCGCGGGATGATGCTGCGCCCTGGCTGGTCGGGCGGGATGTCCGGTATATGATGTGAGCAGTGCCGCCTGCAGAGTGGGCAGGGTCGGGCAAACCGCTGAAATAACGAGGGAGAGGAAATGGAACTGCGCTGCGCCTGGGTGACCAAAGACCCGGAATACATTGAATACCATGACAAACAGTGGGGCAGGCCGGTCTATGACGCCCGCGAGCTGTTTGCCAAGCTCTGCCTCGACGGCCAGCAGGCGGGGCTGTCGTGGATCACCATCTTGAAGCGCACCGAGAGCTACCATCGCGCCTATGCAGACTTTGATCCGGTGCAGATTGCCCGGTTCGACGAGCAGGATGTAGAGCGGTTGATGCAGGACAGCGGCATCATCCGCAACCGGCTCAAGGTGCAGTCGATCATCAGAAATGCCCGCGCTTATCTGGCGTTGCAGGAGCAGGGGATCGACTTCGCCGACTACCTGTGGGGCTTTGTTGGCGGCGCCCCCATCGTTAACCAGCGGCAGGGCAATGGCGATATTCCGGCGGCCTCGCCGGAGTCGGATGCCATGTCGAAAGCACTCAAGAAGCTCGGCTTCAACTTCGTCGGCAGCACCATCTGTTACGCCTTTATGCAGGCGGTGGGGATGGTGAACGATCATCTGGTCAGCTGTCCTTGCCACGCCGAGTGTCAGTTACCGCGCTGACCAGCCGCCGATTGCCCAAAAAAACACCACTCTCGCCATCTGTTCAGGCTTGCGTCAGACAATGGCGTGCCAGCGCGTTACAATCCGGCCCCCGGCATGGTGCCGGATTGTTTTCACAGAGGTTTTTTCATGCGAGCCAAGATCCTGGTGCCTGCTCTGGCACTGACCGTTGCCCTGAGCGGCTGTACCACCAACCCCTACACAGGTGAATCCCAGACCTCCAAAGGTGCCTGGGGCGCGCTGGCTGGCGCCGCTGCCGGTGCGGCCGTAGGTGCGCTCTCTTCCAGCAAGGGTGACCGCAAGAAGGGCATCCTGACCGGCGTTGCTGCCGGCGCGGCGCTGGGTGGCGGTATCGGCTACTACATGGACGTGCAGGAAGCCAAGCTGCGCGAGAAGCTGCAAGGCACTGGCGTCAGCGTGACCCGCAATGGCAATGAGCTGATCCTCAACATGCCGAACAACGTCACCTTCGACAGCTCCAGCTCCCAGCTGAAAGCGGCCGGTGCCAACACCCTCTCCGGCGTAGCCATGGTGGTTGCCGAGTTCGACAAGACCCGCCTGAACGTGGTCGGTCACACCGACAGTACCGGTTCCCGCGATCTGAACATGAAGCTTTCCCGCGATCGTGCCGATGCCGTTGCCGCCCAGCTGATTGGTCAGGGCGTTGCAGGCAGCCGCATCTCCACCACCGGCGTGGGCCCGGATCAGCCGGTTGCTACCAACAGCACCGCCGCTGGCAAAGCCCAGAACCGCCGCGTGACCATTACCCTGACCCCGACCGCCTAAGTCGTTCAGGTTTCGGTAACGAAAAGGCCCCGCTAGTGATGGCGGGGCCTTTTGCTAGCTCAAGCCGGGAAAGTCTTAGACAGCCGCTGTCAGCTGTACTTCGACCTTGTAGCCTTCGTGGGCCAGACGGGCCTGTACGCAGGCGCGCACGGGTGCGGTGCCAGCCGGAATCCAGGCATCCCACTGCTCGTTGAAGGCAGCGATGTCCTGAATGTCTTTGAGATAGATATTGGCCATCAGGATCTTGTCGACGCCGGAGCCGTTGGCTTCCAGCAGGCGTTGCAGGCTCGCCAGCACTTCGCGGGTCTGCTGGTGGATGTCGGCCTCTTCGCTGACGGGCACTTCCACCACGTAGAGGGTGCCATTGTGGATGACCACGTCTGACCAACGCTGGGTGGTGCCGATTCGGGTAATGGTTGTCATGGAGTGCTCCGGTACAGGGGCTTATTGACCCTTGCGGATCAGATAGCGGTAGGGGGCCTGCTCTGTCTCGCTGGCGACCAGGGTGTGATCCATAAAGCGGCAGAAACTGGGGATGTCGCGGGTGGTTGAAGGATCGTCGGCGCTGACCAGCAGGGTCTCGCCATCCGCCATCAGCCGCACTTTCTTGCGAACCATCATAACGGGTTCCGGGCAACGAAGCCCGATTGCGTCCAACTCGTGAGTCGCGCCGCAGAATAAATCACTCATCTATTATCAACCTTCAACCTATTCGGCTGCCAATGATACTCAGGGCTAAAAAATAATCAAACAAACGCCCCATTAACCAGCATATGTAACCGAAATGTTATTCGGCCCTATCCAGCTTGCGCCGGACGAGTAATATAAAAATTGAACCATATTCAACAAGGAGGTGAATATGCAGGTCTCCTACGGCAGATTACAAGCCTATGCAGGCATGGGGTTCTTGTCCTTCGCCATGATAGTGATGGGCAGCCCGATCGGGAATACCGGTACCTGGTTCGGCTCCATGGTGATGGTCGGGTTGGGGCTCTGGATCGAGCTCAGCGATTACTATGACGAGGATGAGGACGAGAACGATCAATCCTGAATCGGATGACGATTCAACAACAAAGGCGGAGCAATTCCGCCTTTGTCATTTCTGCCGTTTGGCAATGTGCCCGGATTAGCGGGTCGAGCGCATCGCCCGCTCCAGATGCAGCGCCGTCTGCTCCGGGTTGGCCTTGGGGTCGTTGAAGAAGTTGCTCAGCACATCGAGGATCGCCTGCCGCATATTGGTCGGCGTCGCCATCCCCTCCGCCATGCTGGGCAGCAGGTTGTCCTGCTTTTCCGCCAGCAGGAAGTCCTGATAGGAGCGGACGGCGCAGCGGTCGAACTTGCTCATGTCGGGATTGGTCAGAGCCGGAATAGACCCCTTCACCCGATTGAACTCCTCCTGAAATTGCGGCGTCATCAGCAGTTGGGCCAGATCCCCCTGCGCCTGCAGCTGGGCCGGATCCCGCTGTTTGAACATGGCGATGGAGTCTAGGTTGTAGCTGAACAGTCCGGCGCTACCCGGGCTCGGCAGGCAGGCGATATCCTCACCCGGCCGGTAGTTGCCCGCGCTCAGCTCCCCCTTCACCCAGTCGCCCATTACCTGCATGGCGGCGCCACCGCTCTCCAGCAGATTGGTGGCCTGATGCCACTTCAGACCGGCGTATTTTTGCGGCACATAGGCGCGCAGCTGCTGGAAACGGGTCAACACCCGTACCATGTCGGGGCCGGTCAGGGTGGCGCTGTCCTGCTCGAGGAACGCCTTGCGATAGAATTCTTTTCCGCCCTCACCGAGTGCCACCGTTTCAAACAACACCGCCAGCTGCCAGGGCTCGTTGCCGATGGCGAGCGGAGTGATGCCCCGTTTTTTAAGCTGGTCGGCGACGGTGACAAACTGGGCCCAGCTGGTGGGTGGAGTCAGCTTGTTGCGCTCGAACACCTTGCGGTTGAGCCACAGCCAGTTGACCCGGTGGATGCCGGTGGGCACCGCCATCAGGGCGCCATTCTGGCTGAGGGTAGCACGCACCATTGGCGGCATCTGACTGTACCAGCCGAGGTGTTCGGCCATGGGGGTGAGATCGCGCAGGAAGCCGAGCCCGGCCCACTCCTTGAGCTCATAGCCCTTGAGGTGGGCCGCTTCGGGCGGGTTGGCGGCCAATGCCCGGCTCTTCAATACCGTCATGGCACTCTTGCCGCCGCCGCCCTGTACCGCGAAGTCGTTCCACTGGTTGCCCTGTTTGGTCCACTCGGATTTGAGCACTTCGACCGCTTTCGCTTCGCCACCGGACGTCCACCAGTGCAGCACTTCCACCTGGGAGGCGGCAACGGGAGCAGAGAGCAGGGCGATGACAGAAAAAGACAACCACTTCATAAGGTTACTGCCTTGGTAGGGAGAGCGTGGCCTGCAGGCCACCTTGCGGACGGTTTTCCAGCACCAGATCGCCGCCGTGGGCGTGGGCAATGTTGCGGGCGATACCAAGACCGAGGCCGGTGCCGGCCTGATCGGTACTGAGCCGGTAATAGGGCTCGAAGATGCGTTCGAACTGATCGTCCGGCAGGCCGGGGCCCTCATCCATGATAAAGAGAATCAGCATCTCCTCGTCATCCATGATGATTATGCGCACCTTCTGGCCGTACTTGATGCCGTTGTCCACCAGATTGCCGATGCAGCGCTTGAGCGCCAGCAGCTTGCCGCGATAGGGCCACTTGCAGTGGCCTTCGATGGTCAGCCGCTCGTCGTGCAGGTTCATCGACTCCGCCATCTGCTCAAGCAGGGCGTTGATGTCGATCTCCTCGATATTCTCGTGAATGTCGGTCTCTTTGACCGTCTGCAGCGCTCCTTTCACCATCAGCTCCAGCTCGTCGAGATCCTTGTTGAACTTGGCGATCTGTACCTCGTCATCGAGCAGCTCGACCCGTAGCCGCAGCCGGGTGATAGGGGTCTTGAGGTCGTGGGAGATGGAGCTGAACAGCCGCTCTCTATCATCGATATAACGGCGGATGCGGTGTTGCATGATGTTGAAGGCACGGGTCGCCGCGACGATCTCGGAGGCACCCTCCTCCTTGAGCGAGGGTTGGTCGATATCCTTGCCCAGATTCACCGCCGCCTTGGCGAGACGGCGCAGCGGGCGGGTCTGCCAGCGCACCAGCATAAAGGTGAAGAAGCAGAGGAACACCGTCATCAGGGCGATGAAACGCACCTGATTGCTCGGCATCACGGTATCGTCGAGGGTCATGTAGGGGGCGGGCAGCAGGGCCGCCAGATAGAGCCACTCCCCCTTTTCAATTTCAATCTGTGTCACCAATACCGGCGGATTGAGCGGTTCCAGCGACAGGGTGTAGCGGGCCCAGGAGGAGGGGAGATCCGCCAGCAGGGTGTCGTTGTTGAAGACGTGGAGGTCATCGGGTCGGGAGAAATCCACCTTGATCGCCATGGCGTCGGAGAGCTTGCGGGTCAGCACTCCCTGAACCTCCTCCAGCACCTGCGTCTTGCGTTCGCTGTCGGGGATGGCGTTGATGTGGATCTCCTCCTCGTTGAGCGAGACGAAGAAGCGGCTGCCCCCCATGTTGCGCAGCTGGTCCAGCGCGATATGGCGATATTGCAGCGGCAGGGATTTGAAGAAGTTGACGGTGGAGGCGGCAGACATGGCGAGGTTGCGGGTGGTGCTGAGCATCCCCTCCAGCTCCCGCTTCTGGATCTGTTGCATCCAGATGCCGGTCAAAATGGTCTGGGAGAGCAGGATGGCCAGCAACAGCAGCAAGATCATCCGTGACAACAGGGAGCGGGGTACCAGCGCCCCCCAGGACCACTTGTTGCTCATGGCAGCTCGTGCACCTCGGCAATCAGCATGTAGCCACTGCCGCGAATGGTCTTGATGATGCGCGGGCTCTTGCCGTTGTCGCCCAGCTTCTGGCGCAGACGGCTGATCTGTACGTCGATACCGCGCTCCATCGGCAGGCTTTCGCGGCCGCGGGTGGCATCCGAGATGGTGTCCCGATCCAGCACCACGCCGGGCTGTTGCAGGAACATGCCAAGCAGCATGGCGTCGCTACCGGAGAGATCCAGCAGGCTGCCATCATCATGGGTCAGCTGGTGGCTCAGGGTGTCGAGGGTCCACTCGGCAAAACGCAGGCGGCGGCTCGGCTCTTTCTCTTTTTCCGGCTGGCGGAATTCGGCGCGGCGCAGCAGCGCCTTGATGCGGGCCTGCAGTTCACGGGGGCTGAACGGCTTGGCGATATAGTCGTCGGCGCCGAGTTCCAGGCCGATCACCCGATCCGCTTCGTCGGAGGCGGCGGTCAGCATGATGATGGGCACCTGGGAGTCACGACGGATCTGCTGGCAGAGGGTAAAACCGTCCTCGCCGGGCATCATGATGTCCAGAATAATCAGGTCCGGGCTGTGCTGGGCGAGTTGCTGGCGCATCTCGTTGCCCTCCGCCGCCGTCAATACCTGAAAGCCCGCCCGGGTCAGGTACTCATTGAGCAGCTCGCGGATCTCTTGGTCGTCATCGACGATCAGCAGTTGTTTGCTCATTGACATATGTATGTGCATCCACCCATTTTTTTGTGCAGATTGAACCTGTCGGGGGAGTAAAAAGCAAGCAAGCCCCCTATCTAATGTGAGGTTTAAGGCAATAACAGCCTATTGATAAGATTAAAACGAAAAAAGGCCGACCCAAACGGGACGGCCAACAGACAGCTTCTGACCACTGACGAGCACCCCGTGTGGCGATCGTCACAGACTTGAAAAGGGGCCAGTCAGACTGGCCCCGAAAAGGGGCAACTCTCAGTAGTGCATCCGGTCGATCCGGCTGGTTATCACACCCGTTCAAACACGGTGGCGATACCCTGACCCAGACCGATACACATGGTGGCAACCCCCAGGGTGGCATCCTTCTCCTCCATCAGATTGATGAGGGTGGTGGAGATGCGGGCACCGGAGCAGCCGAGGGGGTGACCCAGCGCAATGGCGCCACCGTTCAGGTTTACCTTCTCGTCCACCAGATCCTGCAGACCCAAATCCTTCACGCAGGGCAGGGACTGGGCGGCAAACGCCTCGTTCAGCTCGAACAGGTCGATGTCACCGACGGTCAGACCGGCCCGTTTGAGCGCCTTCTGGGTCGCCGGCACCGGGCCGTAACCCATGATGGCGGCGTCGCAGCCGGCGATGGCCATGGCACGAACCTTGGCGCGCGGCGTGAGGCCGAGGGCCTTGGCGCGATCCGCGCTCATCACCAGCATGGCGGCGGCGCCATCGGACAGGGCCGAGGAGCTGCCGGCGGTGACGGTACCGTTGACCGGGTCGAACACCGGGCGCAGTTGGCTCAGGGTTTCGACCGTGGTCTCCGGGCGGATCACCTCGTCATAGTCGTAGAAGAAGCGGGCGCCGCTGGCGTCATGGCCTTCCAGCCCGACGATCTCCTTGGCAAAACGCCCTTCCACGGTGGCCGCGTGGGCGCGGCGGTGGGAGCGGGCGGCAAACTCGTCCTGCTGCTGACGGCTGATGCCGTGCAGCTTGCCGAGCATCTCGGCAGTCAGCCCCATCATGCCGGAGGCTTTCGCCACCGACTTGGCCATGCCGGGGTGGAAGTCAACGCCGTGGCTCATCGGCACGTGGCCCATGTGCTCGACGCCGCCGATGATGAAGATATCCCCATCACCCACCTGAATGGCGCGGGAGGCGTCGTGCAGCGCCTGCATACTGGAGCCGCACAGACGGTTGACGGTGACCGCCCCCACCTGCTTCGGAATTCCGGCCAGCAGCGCGGCGTTGCGGGCGATGTTGAAGCCCTGCTCCAGGGTCTGCTGCACGCAGCCCCAGTAGATATCCTCGATCTCGTTCGGGTCGAGGTTGGGGTTGCGCAGCAGGATGGATTTCATCAGGTGCGCGGACAGATCTTCTGCACGCACGTTGCGGAAGGCGCCGCCCTTGGACCGGCCCATCGGGGTCCGGATACAGTCGACAATGACTACGTCTTTCATGAATGGATCTCCTTTCCGCAATCAGTAGAAGGTTTTGCCCTGGGCGGCCATCTCGCGTAAGCGGTCGCTGACGCGGTAGAGCGGGCCCAAGTCGGCATACTGGTCGGCCATGGCCACGTAGCGATCCAGACCGATAGTGTCCAGATAGCGGAACACGCCGCCGCGGAAGGGAGGGAAGCCCAGACCGTAGACCAGTGCGATGTCGGCTTCGGCTGGCGTGGCGACAATGCCCTCTTCCAGACAGAGCACCACCTCGTTGATCATCGGGATCATCATGCGGGCGATGATGGCGTCCTTGTCGAAATCCTGTTTCGGCTTGGCAATGGGGGCCAGCAGCTCGTAGCTGGCGGCGTCGGCCACCTTCTTCGGTTTGCCCTTCTTGTCCTGCTCGTAGGCGTAGAAGCCCTTGCCGTTCTTCTGACCGAAGCGGTTCACTTCGTACATCACGTCGATGGCGGTGCGACCTTCCTTGCTCATGCGTGCCGGGAAGCCCTGTGCCATCACGTCACCGGCATGGTGACCGGTGTCGATGCCGACCACATCCAGCAGGTAAGCGGGGCCCATCGGCCAGCCGAACTCTTTCTCCATCACCTTGTCGACGGCGGCAAAGTCGGCGCCATCGGCAACCAGTTTGTTGAAGCCGAAGAAGTAGGGGAACAGCACCCGGTTGACGAAGAAGCCAGGGCAGTCGTTGACCACCACCGGGGACTTGCCCATCGCGGCGGCGTAGGCCACCACGCGGTTGATGGTTTCATCGGAGGTCTGCTCGCCGCGGATTATCTCCACCAGCGGCATGCGGTGCACCGGGTTGAAGAAGTGCATGCCGCAGAAGTTCTGCGGACGCTTCAGCCCTTTGGCCAGCAGGGAGATGGGAATGGTGGAGGTGTTGCTGGCGAGCACGGCGTCTTCGCCGATGATCCCTTCCACTTCGCCCAATACGGCGGCCTTCACTTTCGGGTTCTCGACCACGGCTTCGACCACCACATCCACGTGCTTGACGTTGTCATAGCTGAGGGTCGGAGTGATGGCAGAGAGCACCTGGCCCATCTTGATGCCATCGATGCGGCCCTTTTCGAGCTGGCCGTTGAGCAGCTTGGTGGCCTCATTCATGCCAAGTGCCAGCGCCTTCTCGTTGATATCCTTCATCACCGCCGGAATGCCCTTGCTGGCAGACTGGTAGGCGATGCCGCCCCCCATGATGCCGGCACCCAGTACGGCGGCGTGACCAGTGGCCTTAGCTGCCTGCTTGGCCGCCTTCTTGGCCAGCGCCTTGATGTGCTGATCGTTGAGGAAGATACCGACCAGTGCCTTGGCGACATCGGTCTTGGCCAGCTTGATAAAGCCTTGTGCCTCGACGGCCAGCGCCTCGTCACGGCCCATACCTGCGGCGGCCTCGACGGTTTTCACCGCGGTCATCGGCGCCGGATAGTGTTTGCCCGCCACGGCGGCAACCATGCCGGCGGCGGTGGTGAAGCTCATCATGGCTTCCAGTTTGGAGAGGCGCAGCGGGGCTTTCTTGGCGGCGCGACGGCTCTGCCAGTCCAGCTTGCCCGCGATGGCGTCCTTGATCATCTGCAGCGCAGCGCTCTGCAGCGCGTCGGGGGCGACCACGGCGTCGATAGCGCCTACCTTGAGGGCGTCATCGGCACGGTAATCCTTGCCGGTGGTGATCCACTCGAGCGCGTTGTCGGCGCCGATCACTCGCGGCAGACGGACTGTGCCGCCAAAGCCCGGCATGATGCCGAGTTTGGTCTCGGGCAAGCCGACTTTGGCGGTGGTGTCGGCCAGACGGAAATCGGTGGAGAGGATGGTCTCGCAGCCGCCACCGAGGGCGTGGCCCTTGATGGCGGAGAGGGTCGGCACCGGCAGATCTTCGATGGCGTTGAAGATATCGTTGGCCTTTTTCAGCCAGCCGAGCAGATCTTCCTGCGGCAGATCGAACAGTTCCAGGAATTCGGTAATGTCGGCACCGACGATAAAGGCGTCTTTGCCGGAGGTGAGGATCAGACCTTTTAGTTCACGTTCTTGTTGTAATGCGGCGATCGCTTCGCTCAGGGAGAGCAGGGTAGCGCGATCCAGCTTGTTGACTGAACCCGGGGCATCAAACCTCAGCTCGGCAATGCCGTTTTCGAGGTAGCTGACCGACAGGGTTTCGCCTTGGTAGATCATGAGAGTGTCTCCTTGTTCCCACTCAGTGGGGAGTGGTGCTCCTTAATCCCCAGCAGGGGGCGAGGCTCACTATTGATCCAAAAGGAGACATTTTCAACACCTATTTAAAACATTTGTTTAACAGATCTCGAGTAAAAGCTCTTCATCACAAAACGGGCAAAAGAGAGGCGCCTTGCGGCGCCTCGGATGAATATGAGTTTGCTATCAACTGGCCAGTTCCGGCCGGTTGCGATACTGGTTCAGCACCTCGGGATCGGCGAGGGCATGAGTATTGTTGACGGGCCTGTTGTGCACCACCTCCCGCACCGCCAGTTCGACGATCTTGCCGGACTTGGTGCGGGGGATGGCATCCACCTGCAGGATGCGAGCGGGCACGTGGCGGGCGGTGCAGTGCTGCTTTATTTGCTGGCGGATCCGCTCGCGCAGCGGCTCATCCAGCTTGCAACCCGACTTGAGCTTGACGAACAGCACCACCCGCTCGTCTTGCTGCCACTGCTGGCCGATGACGATACTCTCCTCCACCTCGTCCAGCTGCTCGACATAGCGGTAAATTTCGCTGGTGCCGATCCGCACGCCCCCCGGATTGAGGGTGGCGTCGGAGCGGCCGTAGAACAGAATGCCGCCGGTCGGGGTCAGCTCGATCCAGTCGCCGTGGCACCAGATGTTGTCGAACCGTTCGAAGTAGGCGGCATGGTACTTGTCGCCATTCTCGTCGCCCCAGAAGTAGATGGGCTGGGCCGGGAACGGCTTGGTGCAGACCAGCTCGCCCTTCTCCCCCTGCACCGGCTGGCCCGCTTCGTTGAACACCTGCACCGCGAGACCGAGGCCGCGCCCCTGACTCTCGCCGCGATAGACAGGGCTGAGCGGGTTGCCGATGACGAAGCAGGAGCAGATGTCGGTGCCGCCTGAGATGGAGCTGAGCTGCACATCCTGCTTGATCTGCTGATAGACGTAGTCGAACCCCTCCGGCGACAGCACAGAGCCGGTGCTGCAGATCAGCCGCAAGTGCGGCAAGTCGTGGCTGTTGATGGGGGCATAACCCTGTTTGTGCAGCGCGTCGAGATACTTGGCCGAGGTGCCGAACAAGCTGACCTGCTCGTCGCGGGCGAGATCCCACAGCACGTTGCCGTCCGGGTAGAAGGGCGAGCCGTCATATAGAACCAGAGTGGCGCCGGAGGCGAGCGCGCTCACCAGCCAGTTCCACATCATCCAGCCACAGGTGGTGAAGTAGAAGATCCGCTCCCCCGGCTTGATGTCGCAGTGCAGCTGGTGCTCTTTCAGATGTTGCAGCAGGGTGCCGCCAATCCCGTGGACGATGCACTTGGGTTTGCCGGTGGTGCCGGAGGAGTAGAGGATGTAGAGCGGGTCATTGAAAGCCATGGACTCGAACTGGAGGCCGGCGTCCGATTGGCTTGCCAGCAGTTGCTGCCAGTCGTGACCAAGCTGCAGCGGGTTGCCGAGCAGGGGGATCATCACTGTCTGCTCTATGCTGTCGATCTGGCTGACGACCCCTGCCACTTTGTCCTGAATATCAATGGCCTTGCCGTTGTAGCGATAGCCATCCACCGCAAACAGCACTCGCGGCCGTGTCTGGCCGAAGCGCTCTACCACGCTGGCCTCGCCAAAGTCGGGGCTGGTGGAGGTCCAGATCGCCCCCAGACTGGTGGTTGCCAGCATGGCTACCACGGTTTCCGGGATATTGGGCAGATAGGCGGCAACCACATCGCCACGACCAATCCCCTGATTGCGCAGCCATTGAGCCAGCCGGGCAACCTGTTCCCCAAGCTCACGCCAGCTCAGGGTGTGGCTTGGGCTCCCTTCGATGCGGGAGATGATGGCCGGGCTCTCGTCCTGGCGGCGCAGCAGGTTTTCGGCGAAGTTGAGGCGGCTGTCGGGGAACCAGCGGGTGCGCTGCATATCCTGACGATTCTCCGCCACTATGTTGCCGAGTTCGCCCTTGACGCCGCAGTGCTGCCACACCAGCGGCCAGAAGCGGGTGGTCTTTTCCACCGACCATTGCCACAGCTGCGGATAGTCCTGCAGTTGCAGGCCGTGGAAGCGGTTCACCTCTGCCATAAAGCGGTAGAGGTTGGATTGCTGCATCCTGAGCGGCTCCGGTTGCCACAGGCAGAGGTTGTCCATGAGTAATCCCTGACTTCATGTATCTACCGGCAGTGTATTGAATTGTTTTTGATTTGTTAATGATTGGTTTTCTGTTGATAACAAACGCGTTTGTAACGTATGCGTTACCTCACGAAGCGGCAGCTTGACGGGTCGAGCCGCCAAGCGCTTGATGTTATGCTGCAATCACATTCACCTCGGAGCAGGACGCCATGAGCAGCTACAGCCAACTTTTTGCCCAGCACCTCGATACCTTGCAGCAGCGCACCCGCGACATTCTGCAACAACAGGGGCTCAGCGGACTGGCCATCCACTCCGGCCAGACCCACCGCATCTTCCTCGATGATCAGGATTACCCGTTCAAGGTAAACCCCCACTTCAAGGCCTGGTTGCCGGTGCTGGACAATCCCCACTGCTGGCTGCTGGTGGACGGGGTGAACAAACCAATCCTGCTGTTCTACCGCCCGGTGGATTTCTGGCACAAAGTAGCGGATCTGCCCAATGCCTTCTGGGTCGAGTTCTTCGATATCCGTTTCCTGACCCGGCCGGAACAGGTGGCCGACCATCTACCTGCCAACAAGCAGGAGTGGGCCTATTTGGGCGGTCATCTGGAAGTGGCTGAACTGCTGGGGCTGACCCAGCCCAATCCGGAGGCGGTGCTCAACTACCTGCACTATCACCGCGCCTACAAGACACCTTACGAGCTGGAGTGTCTGCGCGAGGCGAACCGGATTGGGGTACGCGGCCATATCGCCGCCAAGGACTCCTTTATGGCGGGGGCGAGCGAGTTCGAGATTAATCTGGCCTACATGAAGGCGGTCGGGCAGGGGGCCAATGAGGCGCCCTACGGCAATATCGTCGCCATCAACCGCAACGCGGCCATCCTTCACTACACCCATTTGTCTGCCTTGCGGGTGCCCGATGCGGAGCGCCACTCCTTCCTGATCGATGCCGGCGTCGATTTTCATGGTTATGCCTCCGACATCACCCGTACCTGGGCGTGGCGGCGCGGTGAGTTTGCCGATCTGATTGCAGCCCTCGACGAGCAGCAGCAGGAGATCATCAAGGAGATCAAACCGGGTCGTCGCTACAGCGAGCTGCATCTGCAGATGCACCACAAGCTGGCGCGCCTGCTGCAAGCGACCGAGTTGGTGGATATGTCGGTGGACGAGATGATCAACACCGGGGTGACCAACGTCTTCTTCCCTCACGGCCTCGGCCACTTCCTCGGTTTGCAGGTGCACGATGCGGGCGGTTTCATGCAGGATGAGCGCGGCACCCATCTGGCGGCGCCCGAGCTGTTCCCCTATCTGCGCTGCACCCGGGTGATGGAGGTGGGTCAGGTGTTCACCATCGAGCCGGGTCTCTACTTCATCGACAGTTTGCTGGAGCCGCTGCGTCAGGGCGAACAGGGCAAGAGGGTCAACTGGAACAAGGTGGAGGCGCTGCGTCCGTTCGGCGGCATCCGCATCGAAGACAACGTGGTGCTGCACGCCAACGGGGTGGAGAACATGACCAGACAAGCAGGACTCTGATGGCGGCTGCGTACTCCATTCCGGCTGCCCCGCTGGAGTTGACCGAAGAGATAAAGAAGAGCCGCTTCATTACCCTGATCGCCCACACCCCGACCGTCGAGGCGGCCAAGGGGTGGGTCAACGAGATCAAACGCCAACATCCGGCCGCGCGCCATCACTGCTGGGCGTTTGTGGCTGGTGCGCCGCAAGATAGTCAGGTTTATGGCTTCAGCGATGACGGCGAACCTTCCGGTACTGCGGGCAAGCCGATCCTGGCCCAGTTGATGGGCTCGGGGCTCGGTGAAATCTGCGCCGTGGTAGTGCGTTACTACGGCGGCATCCAGCTTGGCACCGGTGGACTGGTCAAAGCCTATGGGGGCGGTGTCGGTGCTGTCCTCAAGCAGCTGCCCACCCTGCTCAAGGTGCCGCGCACTCCCTCTCTCATTCACTGCGATTACGGTGACATGGGGACGGTCGAGTCGCTGATCAGCAGCCATAATGGCGAATTGCTGGCGGCCGATTACGGTCAGCAGGTCACCTTGCAGGTGGCGTGGGAGTCCTCGGTTTGGGCTCAGGTGGACCGTGAATTGACCGACCGGACTCATGGGCGGGTATCCCTCAGTCCCTTAGATGGCTAGAATCCATCGCTCTTTAATTGGGGAAAGGGAGCTGTAATGCACATTCTGAGCATTATTCGCATTGTTGGCCTGCTGGTTGCGCTGTTCAGCTCGACCATGCTGTTGCCTGCACTGGTGGCCTTTGGCTATCGGGATGGTGGTGGTGCCGAGTTCGTCAGCTCTTTTCTGATCGCCCTGCTGCTCGGCGTGGTGCTCTGGTTTCCCAATCGCTACCACAAGAAGGAGATGCGCTCGAAAGAGGGCTTTCTGATTGTGGTGCTGTTCTGGACCGTGCTGGGCAGTGTGGGGGCGGTGCCCTTCATCATGAGCGACGTGCCGGACATGTCGGTCTCGGAGGCCTTCTTCGAATCGTTCTCCGGCCTGACCACCACTGGCGCAACGGTACTGACCGGGCTTGATAATCTGCCCAAGGCGTTCCTGTTCTATCGCCAGTTGCTGCAGTGGCTGGGGGGGATGGGGATCATTGTACTGGCGGTGGCCATTCTGCCACTGCTGGGGATCGGGGGTATGCAGCTCTATCGCGCCGAGATCCCGGGGCCGGTGAAGGATACCAAGGTGACGCCGCGCATCGCCGAAACGGCCAAGGCGCTCTGGTTCATCTATCTGCTGCTGACCGCGCTCTGTGCGCTGGCATACTGGCTCGCCGGGATGACGCTGTTCGATGCGGTCTGCCATTCGTTCTCGACTCTGTCGGTCGGTGGCTTCTCCACTCACGATGCCAGCATCGGTTTCTTCAACAGTCCGGTCATCAACCTGATTACCGTGGTGTTCCTGCTGCTGGCCAGCGTGAACTTTGCGCTCCACTTTACCGTCTTCTCTCACCGTCCGGTGCGGCTCGGTCGCTACCTTTACGATTCTGAACTCAAGGTGTTTCTGGCCATCCAGGCGACCCTGGTGATGATCTGCTTTGTCGCCTTGCTGACCCACGGACACTACGCCACCTGGCAAGAGGCGCTCAACCACGGTCTTTTCCAGGCGGTCTCTCTGGGGACCACCACCGGCTACAGCACCACAACCTATGCCGATTGGCCCTCGTTCCTGCCCATGCTGCTGATGTTCTCCGCCTTTATTGGCTGTTGTGCAGGCAGTACCGGCGGCGGTATCAAGGTGATGCGTTTTATGATCCTGTTCATGCAGGGGATGCGCGAGTTGAAGCGGTTGGTTCACCCCAGAGCCATCTATACCTTGAAGCTGGGGAATCGGGCGGTGCCCGAGCGCATCGTCGAGGCGGTGTGGGGCTACTTCGCCACCTATATTATTCTCTTCTTTATGTTCATGCTGCTGTTGCTGATGACGGGGCTGAACGAAGTGACCGCATTCACCGCTGTTGCTGCGGCTTTCACCAACGTAGGCCCAGGTTTGGGAGAGGTATCAGCCAACTTCGGCAATATCTCGCCAGCGGCCCAGTGGGTACTGGTGTTGGCCATGTTGTTTGGCCGATTGGAAATTTTCACGCTTCTGGTACTGTTTACTCCTGCATTCTGGCGTAGTTGAGGTTGTTATGGACAAGATTCTGGTGCTTTATTCCTCTCGGGATGGCCAAACCCGCAAAATAGTCGATGTCATGCTGGAGCAGATGCCGGGATGCGAAGTGGTGATGCACGACCTGCACACCTTGCCGATGTGCAACCTCAGCAAGTATGCCAAGGTCTTGATCGGCGCCTCCATTCGTTATGGCAACTTCCACCCCAGCCTGTTCAGCTTTATTCACGCTCATCAGGAGCAGCTGGAGGTGGCCAATGCGGCCTTCTTCTGTGTCAACCTGACGGCCCGCAAGCCAGAGAAGCAGACGCCGCAAACCAATGCCTATATGAAGAAGTTCCTGCGCCTCTCTCCCTGGAAGCCGAAAACCCTGGGCGTCTTTGCCGGTGCGCTGCAGTACTCCCGCTATAACTGGTGGCAGACTCGGATCATCCAGCTGATCATGAAGATTACCGGTGGCAGTACTGACACCAGTAAGGACATTGAGTTTACCGATTGGGAAAAGGTACGCAGCTTTGCCCGCGAATTCTGGTCAAAAAGGTAGCAGTGTGATGTGAATTAAGGGTTTTTTGCCCGAAACAGCCCCGCCGATGCGGGGCTTTTGTTTAATAAAGCAACGGTTGAACCGAGAAACTGTAAAAAGTGCCATTTTTTGCAGTTTTCCTCTTGTCATCCCGGCGCCGCTCCCTATAATGCGCCCCTACCAGCACGGCGGAACACGCCGAACTGATGAGCCAGCTTCCTAGTGAAGTGGGCGCCGAAAGAAAAGCGAAAGCAACCGCTTGACTTTCGAAGTGAGAGGCGTAATATGCGCCTCCTCAACGCGATAAGCGTGACGCTCTTTAACAATTTGAATCAAGCAATCTGTGTGGGCACTCACAGCATCGAACATCAAAAACAATTTTTGATTTTCAATGTCTGGTGAAGTGAC
>NZ_JBFOCS010000011.1:0-16850 GCF_040907905.1 Aeromonas sp. s13
AGATCAAAGGGAGCCTGACCGGCTCCCTTTCTTTTTATCTCGCTTGCACCCGCTTGCAGCTCTCGGCGTCTTGCCCCCTCTCCCTCCGGGAGAGGGCTGGGGTGAGGGGAATGTCCGTACTCTCTACTAACCCAGCAACCCACTTAAAACAGCTGCCAATCACTAATTGGTTGACCCAGCTCCGATTTCTATCAAAGCCATCTTTCCATGTCTCAATCCGGCCCCTTATGATAGCATTCGACACTCCGTCTCCAGGGAGAGCGTCATTAAAACGATGTTTGGTATCTCTCGGGTGAAAGCAGCGAACTGGGGGCTGTAACTCAAGAGCGGTAGCCTTGCTGGGATTTTCCATAGCCGGATCCTGAACTGTTCATTTTTAAAGGGGCCATGGAAGCATTAAACAAGGGGGGTAAACACACTCATTCGAGTATCAAAGGTGGAATGATAATATTTTTATTTAATTTGATTTTTTTCATGGCAACTATCAGAGCAGAGCGGAGTTATATGGAAGGCTCTGCTATCGGATTAGTGCAGCCTTCTACCTAAACACTGTTAGAACGGCCTAGGTACATTTGTTTTTATTCTGGAGCATATTTTGGCGGACTACTTGAAGCATTTTCCTGAGCCTTTTCTGGATGACATAGTTCAAGGCCGTTGCTTGCCTTTTATTGGAGCTGGATTTTCTCTAAATGCGCGCATCCCAGTCGGGAAGGAAATGCTAGATTGGGATGGGCTTGGCAAAAAAGTTGCGGCCTCACTGCCTGAGTATCAGTATACGACCGCGCTTGAAGCTATCTCAGCGTATTCACACGAATTCTCACGCGTGAAGCTTGTTGAGCTGTTGTCGTCCGCGTTACTAATCACAACTATTCAACCAGCGAAAGCACATGAAGAGTTTTGTCGGTTACCATTCGAGAAAGTGGTAACAACGAACTTTGATTTTTTGCTAGAGCAAGGCTATTCGCGCATCAGCAAATACTGCATCCCCCTGATCTCTGAAGAGCAACTCGCTGTTGGTAGTTATCAAGCTGGTGTGCGTCTTCTAAAGCTACATGGTGACCTCCACCACCCTAATCGGCTCGTGGTTACCGAAGAGGACTACGATGCGTTCTTGTCAAGCTACCCGTTACTTGCAACGCATCTTTCCAGCTTACTTATTGACCATACTCCGCTTTTTATCGGATATAGTCTCGATGACCCAGACTTTCGCCAAGTATGGCAAGTTGTCAAAGAGCGGCTAGGAACTTTACGACGTCCAGCGTACGTGTTGCAGGTAGGTGCAGCATCTCATACCGTCGCGCGGTACGAGCGCAGGGGGGTAAAGGTCATAAACTTACCGAGGACTCCTTCACTGTCCTACGCTCAAGTTCTCGAGTGCGTATTTAAAGAGTTGCTCGAATACTGGTCTACAAAGGTCATTTCACTGAGTACTGCTACAGAGCCCGAACCACAAGCAGAGCTCTCTTTACCTGCAGACGCGCAAAGTCGGCTAGCATTTTTTTCGGTGCCAACCCGTTACGCAGCTATATATAAGGCTCGCATATACCCGATCGCAGAGAAATACGGCTTCAGCCCTATCATGGCGGCAGACGTTGTTGCTCCAGGTGATAACCTTATGGCAAAGGTATACGCTCTCATAGAGAGGTCGGCCATTGTTGTAGCGGATTTAAGTTCGCCAAACACTACTTTCGAAGTCGGTATGGCTTTGTCAAAGGAAGGGCTTGGAAAACCTCTTATCCTAATTGCTGAGGATCACGTAACTGTACCATTTGACCTTTCTGGTCACGTAGTTATTCGCCGACCTCGTTCTTTGGATGATGATTCCCCATCATTTATCAAAAGTATTGAGGAAGCTATGGCGAAGGAGTTCTCGCTTATTTCGCCAGCACTAGAAGATGAACCAAGTCGCCTAATCTCTAAGAAGGAATATCGAGCAGCTGTTATATCAGCTTTTTCTCTTCTTGAGCATGAGCTCCGTAACTTGTTTGAGTCATCCGGTCTCGAGATGTTTTCGGTACGAGCGGGTATCGGGGGACTCTTGGAGTATGCAGTCAAATTGAAAGCTATTTCATCTGCAGAATTCAGCACTATCAGGCAACATGTAACTGTGCGCAACAAAATAGCCCATACGCGTAGCGAGGTAACAGCTCAGCACGCAAAAGTGATTGTCCGAGATCTGAAAAATGCTATCGGAAAGGTTCGCAAGGTGGTGATTGACCGACAGAGGACGCAGTTGGTACCTACAATTGAAATTGGTTCTAACGAGTGAATGAACCCGACAAAGTCCTCCGCGCTTCGCGTTCCGGACTTTGCGGGTTATTCTGGCGTCATGCATCAGTGAGGAAATGAATGTACTCCTCAGACTTTTCAGATAACAAAGAATCTGTCTTTGATGTCTTCAATGCCCAAATCTGGCACAACCACCTTTCTTAGCAAGGCGTAGCATAGCCAACATTCAAAATGATGGGTGTCCCAGCTCTACCGCATCTCAGTCCAAAAAGTTAACGTTGGAAAATTTGAAAAGTTGCATGACAGAAATCAGCCGAAAAACAACTGGCCACACTCTGCTTTTCTCTGTTTCTGTTAAGACTCGGATTTCGCGCCTTTGGCTATGACCAGCTTTATCACAATCCGAATGACCCCTACGGTATATCGGATTTGATTGAAGTGGCGTTAACCCTCATTTATCTGGTGAGTCTGGGTCTCTGCATACTGCATGCCGTGTGGATATTGCTCCGACACCGGGATCAGGGTGCCTTGGGGGCATCAGCCCTGCTCGCCCTCTGTGCCCTCCAGTGGCACAGTTATGACTATCTTCATCACTTGGCCGCCAGTCTTAGCATCCCCTAGGACCCCTGCCCCACACCCGCCATCCCATCAACACCAGCATCAACACAACCCCCGGCAGCCAAACCCAGTAGAGCTCGGAGAGGATCACCGCTTCACCTCGGGCGGTGAGATAGGCCTCCAGCTTGAAGGGGGCGACCCGGATCACCTGCCAGGGGGCAAAGAAACGCTCGTCACGCCACGGCCAGAGCCAGCCAACCCCCTTGCCGCCGGTAGTGAGGGAATCGAGCAGGCTATGGGAGAGTAGCGAGACCAGCAGAAACGACCAGACGGTGGCGGCGCTGGCCCGAAATTGGCGGTGAAACAGCATGGCCAGTGTGGGCAAGGCAAAGGCAAACAGCAGTGAGTGGGTAAAGCCGCGGTGGCCAAAGACATGGCCGTAGGCGACCCCTAGTTTAAAGGCCAGCACATCGGCATCGGGCAGCATGGCGATGGCAACCCCTGCCAGCAGCAGGCGGGGCGGGATAATCCGGCTGCCAAGCCCGAGCCCAAGGCAGAGGGGTACGGCGGCGTGGGTGACTATGGTGGGCATAGAGTAAAGCTCCAACTGAAAACGTGAGGCTACCCTACCCCCGCTCGGTGAAGTGAAGGTGAAGTGCACTTTCTTTTGTTGTTGGATATCCCCCTCGAATCCTTATCCATCAGCCATAAAAGGCGTCACTCCGGAAGTGATGAAAACGGCTGTTGCACGCCCCCCTAAGCCGAGGCCGAGCTTCTGTCGTTTGTCCCTTATGTATTGGCTCGTTCGTTGTGTGTCGAACGCAGGCCCAATCAGCGTTGGCGCGTTAACTTGAAATGTTCATTTAACAGCGGCTGACATGCAGAACGGGATCGTGATAAGTAGTCTCTTCGATTCACATCACAGGGATAGTGGCAGCGATGAATGTATCAAAAAGCATCAGGCTGATTGCGAGCGTTATCAGCCTTTGGTTAATGACAGGATGCATGGCAGAGGCAGCCTCTGCACAGCCGCAGCAAGAGCCTTACGCGCTGATCTATAACGGGCCGGTTTCTGATGGGGATAGCACCAAGGCGATTGCGGATGTGGTCAGGCAGGTGGGTTTGCCAGTCAGGTATCTCTCCAATATCGAGGCGCTGCCTGCAGAGCTCGATAATGCCAGGGTGTTTATCGTTGGTGGCACTGAGGATGATGTTGAGCCACTCCTCAACGCCTTCACCGCGGACGCTCGTTCGGCGTTAAAAACCTATTTGCAGAACGGCGGCCGCTACCTCGGGATCTGTGGGGGTGCCTTTGTGGCATCCACCGGCTGGTCTGAAGAAGAGGGCTTTGTGCCGGCGCTGGGCCTTGTCCCTGCGACATCCGATGATTATGACGGCGACTTTAGCGCCAGGATCTTCCCGATCAGCTGGCTTGGTGAAGAGCGCCAGATGTATTACCAGGGCGGCCCGCAATTTACGCCGGTACCAAGCCCAGAGCAGGTCAAGGTCATCGCCCATTTTCAAAACCATCATATTGCCGCGCTGATCAGCTCATACGGCAAAGGCAAGGTGGCCGTTTCCGGGCCACACCCCGAAGCCCCCGAATCGTGGAAAGAGAATGCGGTGAATGGCGACAAGATGGAGTCGAATATTCATCTGGCTGCAGGACTCGTTAACGAGTTGCTCTCCGAAGAGCCCGTCACCCATTCGAAGTAGTCGCGCCCCTACGCCCCTGGATGTGACCCCATTGCTCGGCCCGGAAGTCAGGCCATCCAATCAGCTACTATCCATAAAAAAGCCACCGACCTGCAAAAGGTCGGTGGTTTTTTATCGGTGGTAGATAACGGGTAGCCGATACGAAGCGTTCGCTACCTCAACTTTCGCCCGGGAGCGAGCACTACTCCTCCTGCTCCTCCGGTTGTCTCTCCTCACCCCGTATCTGTAGCAGCTCCTCGACCCTGGCTTGCCACTTGTCGTGGGCCTGTTTGCGCTCCTGCTGCATAAATGCTTCTCGCATGGTGTCGATTTTCTGGTCAAGTGTTTCCATCAGAGTGTCTCCTTGTGTGACCGCGTAAAGACTGGCTGACGGCGCGTTGGCCAACCTGCTCCCCTAATCTGACACCGCTAATGCCGTTACTGCCCAATCAAATAATCGATTGGAAGTACCAAAACCAATCTAAAAATTCTTTTTCGTGTTTATTCCACCACGCCAGCGCAAGGGAAACAGGCCGTTCAGAGCGGGATAATCCGGCACGCGGCCAACACATGATTGAGTGCAGTCGTCCCCATTTTCAGGGGAATGGGGCGCCGTTGCCCCGTCCGTCCAGTGGGGGGGGACCAGCTGATTTCCGGGATGTTGCTGTGCCCATGATCACACAGTCACAACTCTCGCCCTCCTCTCACCGCGCCCCCGCTTTTTATCATCTAGAGTTAGCGGGCAGTCCAAAAGCTGCTGATTTATATACATTCGCCGCCAAGAGGGATCTTTTTTCATGACCGAGCATATCGATCTGCTACCTATCAGCACGGATGATGAGCAGGACGCAGGCAACCGTTACCTCTACTACACCGAAGGGGATCTGGCCCGCATTCTTGCCAATCTGGAACAGCTGCGCCACGCGGTGTTTCCGGCCGCCATCGGAGAGAGCGAAACGGGCGCCGCCGTACCCCACAACTTTCCGTCCGTCTGTCTGGTGGGGCTGGGACGCTGCGGCTCCAACATCGCGCAGGATGTGGCCTCGCTGGTCTACAACGCCCGTAGCTTTTATCTCAATGAATTCAACAGTGAAGAGCAACGAAAGCGGGAGAAGGAGTTTGGTCCGGTGAGCTGGATCCGGCGCAACCTGCGACTGCCAAACAACGGGGCCCGGCCGGTCTTTCTGATCGAGCCCATGGTGATGCTGGGGGATCTGGACAAGGACATCGATGGCCGCATCCGCCACTCCAATCGCAGCGGCGAAGGTGGCTCCTTGCGTGACTACGCCAAGATGCGGGTGATGGACTTGTCGGAGATCCACGCGGGAGGCGCGGGTAACGCCCCCATCCTTGGCCAGTATCTGGCCAAGATCATCCTCAACAAAAGCCCCCACTACTTCGCCAACTCCGAGTGGCAAGCCATTCATACCTATCTGGTGGACTCCTGCGGCATCAAGGCCAACCAGTCACGCCTCTATTTCTACATTTTCAGTGCCGGGGGCGGCACCGGCTCCGGCATGGCCTCCGAGTTCGGGCTGGCCCAGCAGTACTCCTACATGAGCAAGACCTTTTCGCCCCCGTCAGAAGAGGAGGAGCACCTCTCTCTCGGGGAGCACTTCATGTTCGATCCCATCTTCACCAGCGGCATCTGCATCCTGCCCAATATCTGTGATCGGGGTATCGAGATCTCGGAAGCACTGCACATCAACGCGGGGCGCCTGCTGTGCAAGTACCTGGCCGAGGAGTGGGACTTCTCCTATCACTTCGACAACGAGCAGGCGTGCGATGCCAGCATGCTCAAGCGGATCAGACCCTGGAATGCCATGATGCTGATCTCCAACGACATCATGCGCTACGCCGAAGAGAGCGACGATGGCGAGATCCAGCATGTTGATGTCAACACCATGGAGAAGTACGCCAACCAGTACATCTCCCAGCAGATCTTCAACATTCTTACCGCCCAGGCCGTCACCACCGACTACGACGAGAACTACTTTCGCCGGGCGGGCATCGACATCAGCGAGACCATTCGGCTCGATGCCAACGACCTCTTTATGAGTCTGGCGGGGCCGGTGGCGGTGGCATATGCCGAGTCCATCTCGCCCCCCGGCGGCCTGTTTGACAAGGAGGACGGGCTCAATGTGGACGATCTCTTCACCCGTTCCATCGAGCTGCCCCACTTCAACAAGATGACCCAGGCCATCGAGGGGATCAGTCTGCTGCCCATCGAGGCGGGCAACTATCGGGAGTATCTGGACGACTATGTGAAAAGCGGCCATGACCCGGCCCACCTCAACGAGCTGCACTTCTTCAAGAACTGCTCCTCTGTGGTGTCGATCATCTCCCTGCCCAAGGAGTACAAGCTCTCCTATATGGATCTCAACCGGCTCAAGTCTCACCTCAACGGGCTCTTCCCCAATACCACCCTCAAGCGCTATGCGCTGGTCATCGGAGCGTCGGCCAACATCTCCCTCACCACCCTGATCGTCAAGAGCCCCTGCCTGAGCGATGACTTCCTGACCCTGATCGTGGCCTTTATCAAGCGCTGCTTTGCCAAGGATCACTATCGCTTCGATGAGCATCTGGACAAGGCGGTGATCGAGATGATCTGCAATGAGGAGTGGAACGATGCGCTGCTCGACAGCATGCTCAACGAGTTCGAGAACCCGGCCAAGATCCTCGATACCAACTGGTACGCCATCAAGCCCATGTATGAGAAGAAATATCGGGAGCTTATCCGCGAGAAGGAGAAGTTCGTCTCCATCAACGATATTCGCCTCAGTCGCGAATCGGTGAAAAAGGCGCTGCTCTATCTGCGGGAGATCTATCGCCACCGGGTCAGCAAGACCCGGATCCTCTCCCTCAACCCACGGCTGGGGGAAGCGAACGCTCGCTAGCACCCGACCCATAAAGCAAAGCGCCCGCCCCAGATGGGGCGGGCGCTTTTTTTACTGGCGCAGCCTCGCTTTATCTCATCAGAGGGAGACAAAGATCCCGGCCAGAGTGGCGCTCATCAGGTTGGCGAGGGTCGCCGCCAGCACCGCCTTGAAGCCCATATTGGCCACATCGTGACGGCGCTCCGGCGCCATGGTGCCGATGGAGCCAAGCTGCACCGCAATAGAGCCCAGATTGGCAAAACCGCACAGGGCGAAGGTGATGATGATCTGGGTATGGGCACTCAGGTCAGCCTTGATATTGGCAAAATCCAGATAGGCGACGAACTCGTTCATGATCACCTTCTGACCAATCAGGGAGCCTGCCGCCATCATCTCGCTGGCGGGCACGCCAATCAGCCAGGCCACCGGGGCAAACAGATAACCCAGCAGCTGTTGCAGGGAGAGATCCGCCCAGCCGAACCACTCGCCGACGGTGGTGAGACCAGCATTGATCATGGTGATGACGCTGACAAAGGCGAGCAGGATAGTACCTATGGCCACGGCGATCTTCATGCCGCCCATGGCGCCGCCCGCCAGCGCGTCGATGGCGTTGCTGTAGTCGCTCTTGTCGAGGGTGATCTCGGTCTGATCGCTCACCTGCTGCTGCTCCGGCACCAGCAGTTTGGCCATCAGCAGGCCACCGGGCGCCGCCATAAAGGAAGCGGCGATCAGGTATTTAAGATCCACCCCCAGACCGGCGTAACCGCCCAGCACCGAGCCCGCCACCGAGGCCATGCCACAGGTCATCACCGCAAAGAGTTCAGAGCGGGTCATACCGGCGAGGAAGGGACGAATAAGCAGCGGCGACTCCCCTTGCGAGAGGAAGATATTGCCGGTGGCCACCAGGGATTCGGCGCGGCTGGTGCCGAGCAGGCGATGAATGGCACCGCCCAATACCCGGATCACCCACTGCATGATGCCGAAGTGGTAGAGCACGGCGATCAGCGCGCTGATAAAGATCACCAGCGGCAGCACCCGCACGGCGAAGATGAAGCCGTTGCTGGCCAGATCGCCAAACACGAAACGGATGCCGCTGTCGGCAAAGCCGAGCAGGGCTGAAACGCCATTGCTCATGGCACCGAGCATGATTTGTCCGGGGGGGAAATAGAGCACCAGAGCGGCAAAACCGGTTTGCAGGGCGAGCGCACCTAGCACGGTTCGCCAGCGGATGGCTCGGCGGTTTTCACTCGCCAGCCAGGCGATAAACATCAGGGCCAGCATACCGACCAGACTCAATAACAGTGTCATCTTGCACCTATGAAGAGAGGAGTTTCATATGGCAAGTCTGCAGACAGGCGTCGCGGGAGATCCGGCGGGAGAGGTGCCGACCCACGCGACACGCAGACCACAAACCTACAGGTTAGTGGCGGGTCCCATCCTGGGGTCATTCACGTTCCGGGTGACAGCATGTATCGGGTGACGCCAGCGCCGTCGCAGGGGGAGATGCGGCCGGGTGGCAGGTCGGGCGGCGATGGTACAGTGATCATCGTCGCAGAAAAAGCGGTAAAACGATTGGCCGGAATAACTTTTTCAACTTGTTCACACAACGAAACAGGGCCAGCGTGACGCTGGCCCTGTTTCAATCCGTACTTGAGTACTCAGATGATTACTTGAGGCGCTTGCCGCTCGCATCCACCACCTGCTCGCCATCCTCCTTGGCGAAGGCCCCTTTTTGCTGATCGGGCAATATATCGAGCACCACTTCCGACGGACGGCACAGTTTGGTGCCAAGCGGCGTAACGACGATGGGGCGGTTGATGAGGATGGGGTGAGCCAGCATGGCATCGATCAGTTCATCATCGCTGAAACGATCTTCCGCCAGTCCGAGCGCCTCGTAGGGGGGCACGTTCTTGCGCAGCAGATCGCGCACCGGCATGCCCATGGCGGCGATCAGCGCCACCAGCTGGTCGCGGGAGGGGGGCGTCTCCAGATAGTGGATGACTGTGGGCTCGACGCCGCTGTTGCGGATCAGCTCCAGGGTGTTACGGGAGGTACCACATTCCGGGTTGTGATAGATGGTGATTGCACTCATTTGCGTGTCTCTCATTAATCAAGTGAATAGAAAATGGATAGCATCAGTTCGCGGCCATCTGTTAGCGGCCATCAGTTAACGGCCCAACCCCGCTTCGTACCAGGGTTTGCTGGCGTTAACCACCCGCACCACCAGCAGCATGACCGGCACCTCGATCAGCACCCCGACCACGGTGGCGAGCGCCGCGCCGGAGTGAAAGCCGAACAGGCTGATGGCGGCGGCCACCGCCAGCTCGAAGAAGTTGGAGGCTCCGATCAGGGCGGAAGGACAGGCGACCGAGTGCTTCTCCCCCACCTTGCGGTTGAGCCAGTAAGCCAATCCCGAGTTGAACAGCACCTGGATCAGGATGGGCACCGCCAACAGGGCGATAACCAGCGGCTGCTCAATGATGGCGTTGCCCTGAAAGGCGAACAGCAGCACCAGAGTGAGCAGCAGGGCTGCCACCGACCAGGGCTGGATGCGGGTCATGACGCCGTCAAAATGGGCCTCTCCCTTTTTCAGCAAGGCCTTGCGCAGCAGTTGGGCGATGATGACCGGGATGACGATATAGAGCACCACAGAAGTGAGCAGGGTATCCCACGGCACAACTATGCTGGAGACCCCGAGCAGCAGCGCCACCAGCGGGGCGAAGGCAAACACCATGATGAGGTCATTCACCGCCACCTGCGACAGGGTAAAGTAGGGATCGCCGTTGGTGAGGCGACTCCAGACAAACACCATGGCGGTGCAGGGGGCCGCCGCCAGCAGGATCAGGCCCGCTACGTAACTGTCGAGTTGATCTGCCGGCAGCCAGTCGGCAAACAGCACGCGGATAAAGAGCCAGCCGAGGAAGGCCATGGAGAAGGGCTTGACCAGCCAGTTGATAAAGAGGGTGACCCCAATGCCCTTCATATGGCCCTTCACCTGATGCAGGGCGCCGAAGTCGATCTTGAGCAGCATGGGGATGATCATCACCCAGATCAGCAGCCCCACCGGCAGGTTGACCTTGGCCACCTCCATGGCACCGATCGCCTTGAAGAGATCCGGCAAACCCTGCCCAAGCCCAATCCCCACCAGAATGCAGAGAGCGACCCAGGCGGTCAGATAACGTTCAAAAAAGCCGATGGCAGGCACGGCCTTGGCATCACATGTTGCAGACATCACAGCTCCCGATGCGGCGCAATTTCGCATCTTCTATTGGTTCAACACACGGGTTTATAACAAGTAACGGCATATTCAAGCCGCCCCGGCAGCAGGCCGGGGCGGCGACTCAATGGTGCTGGCAGAGGCGGCGCAGGGCATCGGGCCCCACCGGCTCCTCGGCGAGCAGCGGCACCACGGCGTAGCGTCTGGCATGTTGCTGCTCGACCGCCTCGATATGGGGCTGCTGGCGTTCAGCCCGCAGTTGTAGCAGCGGCGAGCTGACCGCAGCTTGCTGCAAGCTGTGGTTGATGAGCCAGCCCCACGGCTCGATACCGGCGCGGCGCAGATCGGCCTGCAGATTCGCCGCCTCCTGCACTGGCGTCGGCTCGGGCAGCGTCACAATCAACACCTTGGTCTGCTTGGGGTCCTGCAACTGCATCATGGGGGTGGTGAAGTGCAGCCCCTTGTTTCCCATCTGGCGAGCGATCTCCCTGTGATAGGCGCCGGTGGCGTCGAGCAGCAGCAGGGTGTGGCCGGTGGGGGCGGTATCCATCACCACGAAGCGCTTGCCCGCCTCGCGAATGATGCGCGAGAAGGCCTGAAACACGGCGATCTCCTCGGTACAGGGGGAGCGCAAGTCCTCTTCCAGCAGTGCCCGCCCCTGCTCGTCCAGCGCAGCCCCCTTGGTGGCCAGCACCTGGGCGCGGTAACGCTCGGTCTCGGCGTGGGGGTCGATGCGACTCACCTCAAGATGGGGCAAGCTACCTGCCAGCGTCTCGCTCAGGTGTGCGGCGGGATCCGAGGTGGTGAGGTGCACCGGCAAACCGCGACTCGCCAGCTCCACCGCCACGGCGGCCGCCAGCGTGGTTTTGCCCACCCCGCCCTTGCCCATCAGCATGATAAGGCCGTGACCATCGGCGGCCAGCTCGTCCACCAGCGAACTCAACTCGGGCTGGGCTTGCTTGACAGTGGACTGTACTGTCGGGGATTGGGCGGCTGCTCCCTCTGATTGCAGCAACAGCCGCAAACTATCGAGCCCCACCAGATTGGTGGCCAGCAGCGGGATATGATCCTGCGCCAGCCCCTTTATCCCTTGCGGCATCTGGGCGAGAGCCTGTTGCTCGCGCTGCCAGAGCGCCATTGCCAGCGGATCTCCGGCAATGGCGCCTTCGGGGAAGAGGCCATTGATCACCAACTGCTGATTCAACAAGCCAATGGCGGCCAGCTCTTCGTGGGTGCGAGCCACTTCCCGCAGAGTGGATTGCTGGGCGCGTGCCACCAGCACCAAGCGGGTGCGGGCAGCATCAGCCAGTGCGGCGACCGCGTCGGCATACTGGCTGCGCTGCTTCTCCAGCCCCGCCAGCGGGCCAAGGCAGGAGGCATCCCCCTTGCCCTGCTCCAGAAATTCGCTCCAGGCTCCCGGCAATTGCAGCAGCCGGATGGTGTGGCCGGTTGGCGCCGTATCAAAGACGATGTGGTCATACTCGGCCAGCAGCGTTTGGCCGGTCAGCAGGGCGGTGAATTCGTCAAAGGCGGCGATCTCGGTGGTGCAGGCGCCGGAGAGCTGCTCCTCGATGCTGCGCACCACGCTCTCGGGCAACTTGCCGCGCACCGGCCCGACGATCCGCTCCCGATAGGCTTTGGCCGCCGCGGGGGGATCTATCTCCAGCGCCGACAAACCGGGCACAGCGGCGATGGTGGTGACGCGATTGCCGATCTCGGTGGCAAACACCTGCCCCACGTTGGAGGCAGGATCTGTGCTCACCAGCAACACCCGCTTGCCAATATCACAGAGAGCCACCGCACTGGCGCAGGCCAGCGAGGTCTTGCCCACCCCGCCCTTGCCGGTGAAAAAGAGAAACGGCGGTGGATTGGTCAGAAAATGGTACATAGCCTCTCCCGAATGGTGCGTCACGACTCAGCAGCAACCGCTGCCAGAGCAGCAGCCGCCCTTGACGATCCCCTTGATGGCCGCTTGCGGCGCAGGCAGCCCGGCATAACGGGCCAGCTCGCTGCGGCTCGGATAACGGCCGGTCAACACCACCTGCCCCTCTACCAGCACCAGTGGCAACCCCTCCTCCCCGGCGTGGGTCAGAAAAGCGCTGACGGCAGGTGTCTCGGCAAATTGCATCGGCTGCAGGGCCAGATTGAAACGCTCGATGGCCACTCCCTGCTCTTTGGCCCAGGCAAGGTCGGCTGCGAAGGTGACCAGAGCCTGATCAACCTCGGTACCGCAGACACCGCTGGAGCAGCAGAGGGCGGGATCAAAAATCTGAATGGAGGACATGGCATTACTCCTTGTTGCAGCAGGGCTGCGCAGGCAGAACATGGGGGGAGCAGGCTGACTCGGCACGCATCACGCCGCACGCCTCGGGATGACCGGCGCAGCACTCCTCGGTGAGGTAGGCGATCACATCCAGCATCAGGGGAATATTGGCGCGGTAGCGCAGAAAGCGCCCCTCCTGCTCCACCGACAGCAGACCGGTGTTGAGCATCGCCTTGAGGTGAAACGAGAGGGTATTGGGGGCAATATCGAGCTCGCTGGCCAGTTCACCGGCGACCCGCCCCTCCAGCCCGGCCTTCACCAGCAGCCGCCATACATCGAGCCGGATGCCGGATGCCAGCGATTCAAAGACCTTGGTGGCCATCTCTTTGTTCATCTTCACTCCCCTTGGTGCGACTTTTCATTTCAACTATACAAGAATCATTGAAATGATCAAGATACGTACCAAAGCGAAGATACGAGATTCTGGTATCAAACCGGGCTGACTGGAGAATCGACGAGTGAACAACAGTAGCGGACGACCACGCAGGGTTCATCGCAGATAAACAGACGCCCTCCAGAGGGAGGGCGTATCAGAGCGTTTGACCCGCCAGCACAGTCAGCGCTGTCGGGGCAATCAGACGAACGCGTGCCTTATTTGGCAGCAGGCACGGCGTTAAAGGTGAGCAGGGCCGCCTTGTTGGCATCGCTCAGAGTCAGCTGGTTGCCGTTGATGGAGTAGGTTGCCACCTTCTCCAGCTTTTGCAGGAACTCGGTCTCTTTGTTCATGGCGTCGCCGATGCACATCATGCGAGTAGAGCCCATGGCGCCCAGCGTCAAGACACCGTCACCCTGCTTGGTGATACCGCCAAAATAGCGGTTGCAGCCGCCCTTGCCCGCCACCTTGCCGTCGACCACTTGCAGGGTGAAGGTATCGCCGGTGGCGCCTTGCAGCTGCCAGCTGGATGCTTGCAGTTGAGCCATGCTGGAACCCGTTGCCATTGCGCAGCCTCCCAGTGCCAGCGCGGCCAGCAGAGTCAGTTTCTTGTTCATGGATTCACCTCTTAATGATTAGAGCCATCAATACGGCAGCCTGTTTATCATGGCTGACGCCCATGCCAAAGGATTTTATTGTGATCTCGCTTCACTTTACTACCAGCTGGCATGTGCCATGCTTAGGCTCAGTTCCGGACCCAGGGAGGGGAAACGAATGGTCAAATCGCTCATCATCACACTGCTTGCAACCTGCGCCAGCATGGCCGCACAGGCCGCCGACTGGGCAGTGGTTCAGCCGCAATCCAACCCGTCTCTCTATGTCAAAAGTTACTCGGGTGTGCTGCTCAATGGCCATAGCCATCACAGCGACAGTTTTGATCTCTGGCTGGTCAATAGCGGCTATCAATATCCGGTGGTGGATGATGTGACCCTCTTTATGGAAGCGGGCCCAGCGGTGGCGGATCAGAACCGCCAATCAGGTTTCAATATGAGCTCCGGTGTACGCTACCAGCTCTCTCCGGCATTCAATATCGGCAGCCAGATCAAGCATCTCGATCTCAACAAGGCCAGCACCCTGCTGGAGCTCAACTCCAACCTACTGCTGACACCGAGACTCTCCCTCACCGCCAACTACGGGGTCAGCGCCATCACAGCCGATCAGGCGCTGAGCCTGGGGGTCGGTTTCAACTTCTGAATCAGATCAGCGGCGTGGCACTCACCACCACGCCGTTGCGATCCGCATAGACATAATCCCCTTCGTGGATGGTCACCCCGGCAAAGCTGACCACAGCCCCAAGCTCTCCCAATCCCCGCTTCTCGGTCTTGACCGGACAGGCCGCCAGCGCCTTGACCCCGAGTGCCAATGTCGCCAGGGTGCCCACATCCCGCGCCGCGCCGTGGATCAGGATCCCCTCCCACCCCTGCTCCACCGCCTTGACCGCCAGTTGATCGCCCAGCAGCGCACGGCGCAGCGAGCCGCCGCCGTCGATCACCATCACCTTGCCGTGACCGGGGCGGGTCACCAGATCCCGCACCAGACTGTTGTCTTCATAACAGGAGAGCGTTACGGCGCGACCATAGAAGATGGTCTTGCCGCCAAAATCCTGAAACACCGGGTCGGCCACTTGCAGCAAGTCGCCATGTTGATCGCAGAGGTCGGGCAGGAGATCCAGCATGATTTGATTCCTTTCAGATACATGAAGGTATTCATTCTTTCATCAGGCAAGGTTTCTGGCAATCCAGAAGGATTCAATATTGCCCAGATAAACTGCTGATTTATCCATCAATACTGGTGTCAGCCAGAGCTGGCCATCCTCCACCCAGTAGAGAGCATTCTGGCCAAAACGCGCAGCCAGCTGACGGGCTTGTAGCAGGGATAGCGCCACCGCCAGCGATGACTCCTGCCAGCGTTCGTCCGGGTCAGATCCCCAAAATGGCCCCACCACGGGCACCTGCAAATCCACTGTCAGATGGCGCCACATCGCCCGTTCCCGCCGCATATTGCGTCGTTGTGTGACCCACTGGCTGGCCGGATTCCAGGCTGTGATGATGGCAAAGGCAGACCAGTCTGGTGGCTCAAATGGCGCGATAAAGCAGATTTTCTTGTAGTTTTCCCACAAATTCATGTCAATCACATGTTACATTCCATTACATTTTGTAGGGGCGAAAACCCGGTTCAGGCCAAGTATGATGCTGCTGTACCAGGGTTTGACCTATATCAAATCAGAGTTAAAAAGTTGCTATCTGACGGCAAAGAGTGTTGTTATGCTCCTGTTAACTGATAAAATGCGGCCACTTTCGTAATGGACGACCTTTCCAGGCTCTGCTCGACCAGACTTGTCGGGAACCTATAAGTGGCACAGGGATACTTGCCGGTACTGATGCCTAATTCGCGATATTCCGACCTGACTCTCATACCCAGGATGACGTAATAAATTTTCAGGATCAGTCAGGAAATCGGTTTGAAACGCCAAAGAGTGTTAAATTTAAGATAATTAACTGATAAGAATCTGGGAATACTCATGCAAACACCACACATTCTGATCGTCGAAGACGAGCTGGTCACACGCAATACCCTGAAAAGCATTTTTGAAGCCGAAGGCTACATCGTGCTCGAAGCCAACAACGGCGACGAAATGCATCAAGCCCTCACTTCCCACACCATCAATCTGGTGATCATGGACATCAACCTGCCGGGCAAGAACGGCCTGCTGCTGGCCCGTGAACTGCGTGAGAACGACAACATCGCTCTGATGTTCCTGACCGGTCGTGACAACGAAGTGGACAAGATCCTGGGTCTGGAGATCGGCGCCGATGATTACATCACCAAGCCGTTCAACCCGCGCGAGCTGACTATCCGTGCCCGCAACCTGCTGAGCCGCACCATGAACGTGGCTGCCGGTGGCGAAGAGAAGAAACTGGTTGAGCGCTACCTGTTCAACGGCTGGGCGCTGGATATCAACAGCCGCGCACTGGTCAGCCCGACTGGCGACATGTTCAAGCTGCCGCGCTCCGAGTTCCGCGCCATGCTGCACTTCTGCGAAAACCCGGGCCAGATCCAGACCCGTGCCGAGCTGCTGAAGAAGATGACCGGCCGTGAGCTCAAGCCCCACGACCGTACCGTCGATGTGACCATCCGTCGCATTCGCAAACACTTCGAAAGCGTCAACGATACTCCGGAGATCATCGCCACCATCCACGGTGAAGGCTACCGTTTCTGTGGTGAGCTGGAGCAGGAATAAGCTCCCGCTACGCTGTTGATCTGAAAAGGCGCCTCGGGCGCCTTTTCTGTCTCTGCGGTTTGCCTTAAAGCTTAGAAATGGTGAGCGTGACGTCGAACGGCGCACAAGACAGATGTGTCTAGTCCTGAAATAGGTTTACACATTTTCAACTAGCGTTTCTCTACTCAGAACCCCCTATGTACTGCATCGGGGGTTCTGTATTTCAACGCGTGATGCGGCCGCTCTGCGTTGTAAATATCCACCGCTTCACGCACCATTTCCCGCGCTTGCGTCAAATC
>NZ_JBFOCS010000012.1:0-25523 GCF_040907905.1 Aeromonas sp. s13
CCGCTCCGCCACTAATTTGAAGGCCTTCCCTGATAGGAAGGCCTTTTTGCTATGGGCGATTTTGCCCAGCGACCCACATATTTGCACACCAGAACCAACACATAGCCCAGTCTGACGACTGGGCTATGGTGCTTTTAGTCTGCTGGTGAGCTGCCGACGTCCCACCGCGATGACGTTCCGCTGCGAGCTGATAGAGCTTGAGGATTAAATCAGGCCATATTGCAACGGTACGTCATCGCTTCCACTTGTTTGTGTAATCCCCTTTTTTGCTTATGGATTTATTCCATTAAAACAGTCTCTTATCAAGAATTAGCGATTCTGCGGCAGGAATACCACACAAATCAAATGATAATGATTATTGTTTGAATGATCCCGTCGGGGTCGTTACAATGCGGGCTGATTAATAAAGTGCTTTTCAAATGAGCCTTTTCTAATGCTGCGCCTGGCCGGATGCCAGGGCGTTGTAATGAGTGAAGTAAGGGAATACGTCACCTTCCTACTAAAAATGTTCAGGCTAAAACATGACAACAGTGAAACCGAACAAGCTTGCCTTGTTGATCTGCTCCCTTCTTGCGACCCAGGCCTATGCTGCCGAACAAGAGGTGATGGTCGTCACCGCTTCCGGCTTCCAGCAGAAGATTGAAGACTCAGCTGCCTCCATCTCTGTGATTACCCGTGAGCAGCTGGAAAAGCGGGCATATCGCGATGTGACCGATGCCCTGAAGGATGTTCCCGGTGTTGTGGTGACCGGCGGTGGCAGCAGCAGTGATATCAGCATTCGCGGTATGGGGTCGAAATACACCCTGATGCTGGTTGATGGCAAGAAGGTGGATAGCCGTGGCACTCGCCCGAACAGCGATGGTCCGGGTATCGAGCAGGGCTGGCTGCCGCCACTGCAGGCGATTGAGCGCATTGAGGTCGTCCGTGGCCCTATGTCATCCCGTTATGGTTCCGATGCCATGGGGGGCGTGATTAACGTGATTACCCGCAAGACCACCGGCCTGGCTTGGCAGGGCTCGGTTCATGCTGATTCGACCTTCCAGGAGAACAAGGATGCTGGCAACAGTTTTCAGACCGATGCCTATACCGCAGGTTCACTGATCGATGGCGTGTTGGGGCTGCGTTTCAATGGTCAGCTCGCACATCGTGGTGAAGACAAATTTACCCAGGGTTTTGCCGAGCAAGAGACTCGCAGTGGCACGGCGGTGCTCAGCTTCAAGCCTGATGACCATAACCGCTTTGATCTGGAAGCCAGTCGTAGTCTGCAGGATCGGGATCGCACGGCCGGCAATTCGCTGGCTGCGAAGGCGAAAGATAGCCTTAACCGCTACGAGCGCACCAACTATGCGCTGACCCATGATGGTCAGTATGACTTCGGCTCTTCCAGCAGCTATCTGCAGCAGGAAATCAATACCAACCCCGGCCGCAAGATGGAGCTAACCAACACTATCGCCGATACCCATACCCAGTTTATTCTGGGGGATCACTACCTGAGTGTCGGTGGTCAGTATCGCTATGAGGATCTGCACGACCAGGGCAATAACCTGAAAGTAGCCAACCCTGCCGAGCAGCTGACCCGCTGGAGTTGGGCGATGTTTGTCGAGGATGAGTGGTCACTTACTGACAACTTTGCCCTGACAGGGGGCGCACGCATGGATCGGGACCAGAACTACGGTTCTCACTGGAGCCCGCGTCTCTACGGCGTCTGGCATCTGGATGACAGTTGGACTCTGAAAGGGGGCGTATCAACCGGTTACCGCTCCCCTGACTTGCGGATGTCGGCGGCCAACTGGGGCCAGGTCACCGGTGGTGGCAGCCTGGATGGCATGCTGGTCGGTAACCCTGATCTCAAACCCGAGACCAGCGTGAGTGAAGAGATCGGCCTGCTGTGGAACGGTCATCAGGGCTTCAACGCCGGTGTTACCCTGTTCAACACCGACTTCAAGAACAAGATCTCCGAAGTGCGTCGTTGCACCAGCAAGAGTGATCCCGCCTGTACCCTCAATGGTCACAGTTATGACTTCATCAGTGATCGGGTCAACGTCGACAAGGCGAACATGCGCGGTGTCGAGGGGATGATGGATTGGGCCATCAATGAGGATTGGTCGGTCAGCTCCAGCTACACCTTTACCCAGTCTGAGCAGAAGAGTGGTCCACTGGCGGGCCATGCCCTCAACCAGATGCCTCGTCACATGTTCAACGGCAGTGTTGACTGGCAAACCACCGAGGATCTCAGCCTCTGGTCACGGGTAAACTTCCGTGGCGAGACCTCCGAGTACCTGAGCCGGGTCAAGATGGCGGAGGGGACTCCTTCCTACACCTTCTTTGACATGGGCTTGGTCTACAAGGCCAACAAGCATCTGGATCTGACCGCCGGGGTCTACAACCTGTTCGACAAGACGGTGGATTACAGCAGCTATGGCACTGTGCTGGATGGTCGCCGCTACAACCTGGGCGTGACCTACAACTTCTGATAGGGAACCTGTCATGCGGCCGCCATCTTCCGATGGCGGCCGTTTTTATTGCACGTCCGTCAGGGGGCTATGCCTGATAGGGGCCGGCTTGCCAGGTATTGCGCCCCAGTCCCTTGGCCTGATACATGAGGGCGTCAGCCTGTCGTAGTAGCTGGTCGGCATCAGCCTCTCTCTCTGCGGCGACCCAGACTGCCCCGGTGCTGATGGAGAGGGTCACTTCGCCGCTGCTGGTGTGCAGGGTTTGCCGGTTGCTCTCCAGGCAAATACGCTCGGCCCATTGCTCTGTCTCTGCCAATGTGGCCAGCGGCAGCAGCAGGCAAAACTCTTCGCCGCCGATGCGGGCCAGCAGAGCCTCTTCGGGCAACAGGTTCGTCACAGTCGTGGCCAGCTTTTCCAGCAAGAGATCCCCGATGCCATGACCAAAGCGGTCATTGGTCTCCTTGAAGTGATCCACATCGAACAGCAGCAGAGCACAGGGAGCCCCGCTTGCCAGCCGCTGCTCCATGGCGGGCATGAATGCCCGTCGGTTGAGCAGGCCGGTAAGGGGATCGGTACTGGCTTGTTTCTCCAGTCTGGCGTTGGCGCGGCTCAACTCGGTGGTGCGGCTGGCAACGGCGCGGCGCAGTTGTACTATGTAGGCCACCATGATTAACACTCCGGCAAACAGTAGCCAGGGACCGAGATGGATGGGGTAGACGGTTTCGACATGCATCCATTTGCGGATGATCCGCTCCCGATCGCTCTCTTTGAGCTTGGCGAAGCCCTCTTCCAGCCGGTGTAACAGGGCAAGGTCGCCCTTTCTCACTGCAAAGCGGATCTGGTCGGTATAGAGGTGGCGAACCGGAATAAAGCGGGTGGGATCGTCGGAGGTATAGATGTAGAAGTTGGCGACCTGCAGATCGGCGATAAAGGCCTTTATGTCGCCCCGAAAGGCCGCCGCCAGCAGGGTATCATTGTCATTGAAGGTCTGCAGTTGGGTGCCGGGGAAGTAGCGTCTGGCGTAATACTCCTCGTAGCCACCGGCTACCACTCCGACCGTTTCATGGAGCAGGTAGTAATGTACATCTGTGCCGCGCAGTTCGCTCGAGAAGAAGAGCTGGGAGTCGAGCTGGGCGAGAGGCCGGCCATAGTCGAACAACTTGTCCCGCTCCGGTGACCAGAGCAGTCCGGCGTGAACGTCCGCTTTCCCCTCATGGAGCAGGTCGAGGGAGCCTTGCCAGTCGACCAGCCTGAACTCGATCTTCTGGCCGGTGACCCTGGCATATTCACGCCACAAATCGATCAGCAGGCCATCCGGCTGGCCCGACTCATTGATATAGGAGAAGGGCTGCCAGGCTTTGGAGTTGGTAATGATGATCGGTTCTTCCGGGGCTTTGGCCCAGGCAGGCAGGGCAAGGGCGAGCAGCAGGAGCCCCCACCCGATACTGACTATGACTCCTGTCCAGGAAGAGGCCATCCTTGCTCCAATCCGTTGCCGTATACCGTCCCGTGGTCATCGATTATCACCGTCTTTCTGCTCGAAGAACAAGCGCTCAAATGATGAAGTTTGCATGATGCAAATGGCGCCATGACAAGGCTGGCGGATAGAGTAACTACTTACAGCGGCAGGCTGATCCGCGCCTCCAGTCCCCCCTGTGGTCGATTGAGCAGGGTCAGCTCGCCGCCGTGCTGATGGACCAGAGTGCGGGCGATGGAGAGGCCCAACCCGACACTGCCGGACTCGGTGTTGCGCGCTTCATCGAGCCGCACGAACGGTTTGAACACATCCTCGAGCCGCGCCGGATCGATCCCCGGCCCGTTATCGCAGACCCGGATCAACAGCTCCTCCTTGCGCCGCTCCAGCGACACTTCGGCGCTGCCGGCATATTTGATGGCGTTGCCGATCAGGTTCTGCAGCACCCGGCGCAGGGTGTTGGCCCGACAGGCGTAGACCTCTTTGCCCTCCGCCAGACAGGTGACCGGCTGACCGGTATCGGCGTAGTCATCACACAGGCTGACCAGCAGGCTGACCAGATCCAGCTCGCGGGTGGCCTCCTGCTGCCCCTCCTCGCGAGCAAAGCTGAGGGTGGCCGCCAGCATCTGCTCCATCTGTTGCAGGGTCTGCTGGATCCGCTCCTTGTCCTCGCTATCGGCCAGAAACTCGGTGCGCAGCCGCAGGCTGGTGATGGGAGTGCGCAGATCGTGGGAGATAGCCGCCAGCATCCGGGTTCTGTCCTGCACGAAGCGGTCGAGCCGGGTGTGCATCCGGTTGAAGGCCTGAATCGATTCTCGGATCTCGGTCGGCCCCTCCTCTTTCAAGGGCTCGATATCCTCGCCCCGTCCGAGCCGCTCCGCATTGCCTGCCAGCTGCTTGAGCGGGCGAGTGGCACGGCGAAACAGCAGCACCATCAGCCCGATCACCAGACTGGCGACCAGCATCAGGTTGAGGGTGGTCTGCCACGACCAGCTGCCCGCCTCCTTGTCGACCAGCGAGCTGAACTGCAGCCAGCCCCCCTGCGGCAGTTCGATGGAGCCATAGAGCCGCATATCCCGCGGCGGGGGCGGTCCCTTGCGATCCCGCATCATGCGGGCATGATGTTCCCACGCCTTGCTGCGCTGGGTATCCTCTTTCAGCTCGGCGCTGATCTCGACTGTTAGGCCGGGGGGATAGTTGAGGCGCGAGCGCACCAGTTGCTCGAAGCGGGGGCTGCGGTTATCCGGTTGCAGTGGCTCGTCGGAGAGGCGCAGCAGCAGGGTCTCACTGCGACTGGCCTTGAGGATCTCGTCATAAAGTGACGGGGGGGAGAGGGAGAGCAGCCTGACCACCGAGATGATCCGCTGCATGGCGTTGCGGCTGTTGACGAAGCCGAGCGCTTCTTCCCGATCCGAGCGGTAAATCTGGATACTGAGCAGCTGGATCAGGATCAACCCCGCCAGCGCTACCAGAATGATCTGGCCGGTCAGCCCCTTGGGCCACATCCGTGCCCACAGTCGTTGCAAGTTGCCCACTGCTTAAACCTGCGTCACGTCGGCGGAGAACATATAGCCGCCACCCCAGATGGTCTTGATCAGCTCCGGATTCTTGGGATCCCGCTCCAGCTTGCGGCGCAGGCGGCTCACCAGGGTATCGATGGCGCGATCGAAGGCTACCGCCTCGCGGCCACGGGCCAGATCCAGCAGTTGATCCCGGCTCAGCACTCGCTGCGGGCGTTCCAGAAATACCTTTAGCAGATCGAATTCGGCGGTGGAGAGGCTCAGGCCCACCCCATCCTCATCGACCAGCTCCCGGCGATTGACGTCGAGTAGCCAGCGATCGAAGCGCAGATCCCGGGTCAGGGTTTCGGCGGCGGGTTGGGTCTCGGCCTGGGTGCGGCGCATCACCGCCTTGATGCGCGCCAGCAGTTCGCGCGGGTTGAAGGGCTTGGCCAGATAGTCGTCGGCCCCCATCTCCAATCCGATGATGCGGTCGGTCTCTTCCCCCATGGCAGTGAGCATAATGATGGGCAGGTTCGATTTGACCCGCAGCTCGCGGCAGAGGGTCAGACCATCTTCACCCGGCATCATCAGATCCAGCACCAGCAGGTCGAACTCCCGCTCCTCCAGCAGTCGCTTCATCTCCTTGCCATCCCGGGCGCAACTGACCCGAAGGCCGTGCTGCTCCAGAAAGCGCTTCAAGAGATCGCGGATCTCGCTGTGGTCGTCGACCACCAGAATGTGGGTGCTGCCCTGATTCATGAATACCTCCCCTGCTTGGCGTTGGCACGAGTATACGAAAATCCGCCCGGCGGTTTGTGTCAAAGTGTGCCAGATCCGCACGATGCCACACTCTGCTACAAAAAAGGGCGATGCTGGCAAAGTTCAGACACCGATAGGGTGTTTACTTGAGGGCAAGGCAAGAGCGCCGAACCAGAATCATCCCTACAGGAGATAGACCATGAAAAAGCTGACCAAAACCCTGCTGACCGCCACCCTGATCCTTGGTCTGCCGCTGGGCGCCTATGCAGCCAGTGAAGCAGCCCCCACCGGCCAGCCTGGTGCCATGGTGGATTGCCCGATGGACGGTGGTGGCATGATGGGTGGCAAACACCACGGTGGTCGCCACGACAAGATGGCCCGCATGCAGAACATGACCCCGGAGCAGATCCAGGCCAACCTGCAGCAACGTTATGACCGCATTGAAGATCCTGCCAAGAAGGCGGAATTCATCAAGAAGCTCAACGAGCGTGCCGCCGACATGACCAAGCACGCCGAAGCGATGAAGCAGTTCGCCGAAGCGAACCAGTAACAGCACATGCTGTTATTAACCAAAGGGTGGCCTAGGCCGCCCTTTTGTGATCATATCGATCCATTTTCGCTCGAATCCTTATCTTGCTGTCGCTTATGTGAGCGATGGCAAACGCGCAGTGAGCGAATTGCAAGATAATGCCCGCTCATATAACAAGCTGCAGTTAGCAGTGGCCGAAAACAGGAGAGGGTATGGGTTGGGATCTGGGGACAATCAAGGGGCGATATACCGCCGTTTTTCTGGGATTCATGGTGGCGGTCTGTGTGCTGACCGTAATCGGCATCCAGTTATGGGTCAAACCCGAGCTGCAACGGGCGGGTGAGCAGAATCTGGTGCTGCGGGTCAGCGAGATTGCGACCGACATTCGCGATCAGCTCAACGGGGTGCAGAGCCAGTCACGCAGTATCACTCAGCTGGTGGCCCAACTGCCGAGCGAGCAAATCGATGCCGTTCTCCCTGCTCTGATCGATCAATATGGCAATGCGATGGTGTTTGGTGGCGGCATCTGGCCGATGCCGGATCAGCGGGAAGCCAGTCGCATCAAGTTCAGTACCTTCTTTCATCGGGATGGTACCAACAAGCTGCTCCCCAACACCTACTGGAACTCGGCCGAGGCGCCCAACTATTTCGAGCAGCCCTGGCACAGAGCCGGGCAGCAGGCGGCGAAAGGCATGTGTGTCTGGGCGGCGGCTTACAAGGATGGTGCCAGCCAACAGCCGCGCACCAACTGTGCCATGGGGATCTATCGTGACGGTTCCCTTTACGGGGTGTCCACCATCGATGTGACGCTGGGTTTCTTCAATGATCTGGTCGCCAAAAAAGAGCAGGAAATCGGTGGTCAGGTGATGATCGTCGAGGCCGATGGCAAGATCCTCAGCAAGAATGGCCGTTTGACTGGGGATGTGGTGCTGGGCAACCTCTCATCTCACGGGGACTATCCCTTTGCCAGCGCCATCGCCAGCCTGCTGGGGCAAGGTAATGGCGCCGCGTTGCAGCGCACTACCTTTCAGGATTTGGGTGAAGAGCAGACATTGCTGATGCAACCCATCGAAGGAACCCCCTGGCTGTTGGCGGCAGCGCTGCCGACCAGCACCCTTACCCACGACAGTCAGGAGGTGCTCAAGACGCTGGCAGCGATCCAGCTACCGCTAGTGGTGCTGCTGTTTGCGCTGATGTTGATGGCCATCAAGCAGCTGGGCAGTCGACTCGACACCCTCAAGCAGAACATCGATGCGCTCTCGGCCGGAGATGCTGATCTGACTGCCCGGATCCGGGTCAAGGGGCGCGATGAGCTGGACCATATCGCCCAATCGGTGAACCGCTTTATCGCCTATCTGCAGCAGATGATGTTGCAGGTGACCAAGACCACAGAGCTGATTACCCGTGAATTGGCCCAGCTGGATCAGCAGACGGGGCAGGCCAGACGCATTCTCGGTGAGCATGCCGCCGAGACCGATCAGATAGTGACAGCCCTGACCGAGCTCAGCTCCACTGCCGACAGTGTGGCGCACCACGCGAGCGATTCCGCCAGCTTTACCGAGTCTGCCAATGGTCAGGCGATTCAGTCCCGTCAGGTAGTGGGTCAGGCCTCTGCCAGTGTGGCGGCGCTGATCGATGAAGTGGATCTTGCTGCGACCAAGGTATTGGGGATGCAGGAAGATGCTCGTCAGATCAGCAGTGTACTCAGCGTGATCGGCGATATTGCTGCCCAGACCAACCTGTTGGCACTCAACGCGGCCATCGAGGCGGCGCGGGCCGGTGAGCAGGGCCGTGGTTTTGCCGTGGTTGCTGATGAGGTGCGCGCACTGGCGGCGAGAACCCAGAATAGCACTGCCGAGGTGGGGAGCATGCTCTCCCGGTTGACGCAGGGGGTGGCCGAAGCCGTGGTGGCCATGGAGCACACCAAGCAGAGCTGTCAGGCGGCGACCGAGAATACCGAGCAGGTGACCGGCGGGCTCGACAAGATGGCGGATGCCGTGGTGCAGATCAACGATCTGGGTACCCAGATTGCGACTGCGGCAGAGGAGCAGAGTCGAGTGACCGAAGAGATCAACCGCAACATGGTCACTATCCGCGACATGGTCAATCTGCTGGTGGATAACGGTCAGAATACCGAACAGAGTTCGGCCACCCTGCTGGAGTCCAATCGCCAGCTGGTGGCGTTGGTGCATCGCTTCAAGGTGTAACAAACCGATAATGAAAGAGGGGGAGCCCGGTGCTCCCCCTCTTGCTATCTGTGCCGATGCGGGTGTTCAGCCTACTCCACCGGACGAGCGAACTTAGCCCTGAGCCTTGTCGGTCAGGTCTACTTTCTTGACGGTATCACCTTCGAACTTGATAACGACGTTCTTCTTGGCTGCGTCGGTATCTTTCAGCAGGGTTTTGGTGGTTTCTGCCAGCAGCGGAGAGGCCTTCTTCAGGGCATCCAGATCATAGGTCCACACTTCCAGACCGGATTCGGTCTTGGTGGTGGCAGGAGCGCCCAGCTTCTCTTTAATAGCCTGCTTGTTGGAGCCGCCTTCCTTGATATCCAGTGCCTTCTTGATGGCTTCGTTGGATGCGCTGTCCACTGCACCGGATACGGCGGTATTAGCTGCATCCTTGACGCTGCTGGTGACGCTGTCGGTCAGCGAGTCCATCAGGCCAGCATTGGCAAACAGGGGCAGGGTGGTGAGGGCTACCAGCAAAGTCTTTTTCATTTTTTACAGATTCCATTGGTTCAAATGAGGCGGCTATGGAACCAATAAAAGAGCTGGGTGTCAAGTGAGGCAGCTATTGAGCTGTCTGTTAACTATGTCTCATTTTTCACCAGTCGCAAACAGTTTTGGTATCTCCCGCACCAGCCAGCTCTTGGCCTTGCCCATGGTGTCTCGCCGCCAGGCCAGCACGACCTGCAGCTGATGGCGATATTCGGGGCTGATCACCTTGAGCCGTCCGGCCCGGATGTCCTCCTCAATCCAGCTCTGTGGCATGGTGCCGACCCCGATCCCTGCCAGCAGGGCATCCCGTTTCTCCGTCATGGTGCTGACAGTGAGGCGCGGCTGCTTGTCCAGCAGGCGGTAGGTGAGAACCGGTTTGCGCAGGGCTGTGTCGGCCACCGCGATGGCGCGGTAGCGGCGCAGGGTCTCGTCGGCCAAGGGTTCGGGCTCCTGATGCAGCGGATGATCGGGATGGGCGACGTAGAGCATCACCTCGTCCTTGATCACCTGATGCTTGATGCCGGTCATCATGATGTCCGGGTTGATGGAGGAGATAAGCAGGTCGGCGCGGCCATCTTCCAGACACTCCCAGCTACCCGCCAGCACCTCGGCCCGCAGCCGCAGTCGGGTATCGGTCTGCTCGGCCAGCTTCTCCACCAAGGGGTAGAGGGCCTGCACCGGGACCAGCGCATCGACGGCGACTGTGATGTCGGTCTCCCAGCCACGGGCCAGCGCCCGGGTCTCTCCCACCAGATGCTCGGCCGCCTCCAGCAGCACCCGGCCGCGCTCCAGCAGCATGCGTCCCGCCGGGGTGAACTTGGTGCGGTGGCCGCTGCGGTCAAACAGCATGGCATCCAGTTCGTCTTCCAGCTTCTGCACCGTATAGCTCAATGCCGAGGGCACCTTGCCCAGCTCGTCGGCCGCCGCCGCAAAGCTGCCGCGGCGGTCGATGGCGTCCAGCACCCGGATGGCTTCCAGGGTCAGCGCCCGTTCCTTGTTCGATTCCTTGGCCATTTCATACCTTCAATTTTTTTGAACATGTTTGCCAGTTTATCTCGCTAACAAGTTAGGCCAAGTGTCTTTAATATTCAATCAACGCTTAGGCAGGAACGTCGAGCGGCCAAATATGCGGGAAGTTCCGCACTGTGACACACCCAATCGGTCTGTCTGATGTCGGTGAAAGAACAACACACTATTTGAATAACCTCTTGCATGGATGCATTGATTCTGGCCGAAAAGGCCTTGGCAATGACATATAAAACAAGAGATTGAATGAACATGAAAAACGTAATCAAGATGCTGGCCGTTGCAGGCCTGATGACCACAGGTTTCGCCAACGCTTCCGTACCGGCTGACTTCAACGCCATGCCCGGTGTGCTGTTTGTGAACTGGAATACCACCGCCGCAATGGATGGCAAAGCCAATCCGATGCTGGAAGTGCGTGACGAGTCTGGCGATCTGCTGGCATCAGTCCACGCCAACCTGACTGGCACCCAGCAGGTGCGGATCCCGAGCCGTACCCAGGGCAACCTGACCGTCAGCCTGGCTGGCCAGAGCAGCGAATACCGTATTCCGTTCGGCATCGGTGGTGGCAACCCCCGCTAAGTCGAACCCCGGATAGATGAGGAGCAGACCATGATGCAATTGAGAGCCGCAGAAGCGCGGGGCAAGGCCAACTTTGGCTGGCTGGACGCGCGCCACAGTTTCTCCTTCGGTCACTACTATGACCCGGAGTGGATGGGGCACTCGGTACTGCGGGTGATCAATCAGGATCTGGTTGCGCCGGGTGGCGGATTCGCCACCCACCCTCACGCCAATATGGAGATCCTCACCTGCGTGCTGCAAGGCACCATAGAGCACAAGGACAGCCTCGGCCATGCCGAGCAGATCCCGGCAGGGGATTTCCAGCTGATGAGTGCAGGCAGCGGGATCCGCCACAGCGAGTACAACCCATCGCAAACGGATCCTCTCTCCCTGTTGCAGATCTGGATCGAGCCGAACGAGTTCGGCACGCCACCCGGATATCAGCAGAAGAAGATCGAGTCCAGACCGGGCATGACGCTGGTGGCGTCACCGGATGGCGAGGATGGATCGCTGCGGATCCGCCAACAGGCCCGCGTATGGCGGCTGGAACTGGCCCCGGGCGAGACGCTCGAATGGGCACTGGCTGGCCAACACGGTTACCTGCAGATGATTTCAGGGGAGTTGACCGCCAACGGTCTGGCTGCCCGACCCGGCGACGGGGTACTCAGTCGTGATGAATACCGGTGGGAGCTGGTTGCGACCAGTGCCAGCCAAGCTCTGTTATTTGACCTACCCTGAAGCAGTCAGCGGTGATGTGACACAAACGAGGAATATGAAATGGACAAGATGAAAGATGTAGCGCTGCTGGCGGGTCGTGTACTGCTGGCGCTGATGTTCGTAATGGCGGGCTGGAGCAAGATCGGCGGCTATGCCGGAACCCAGGGCTATATGGAAGCGATGGGCGTACCGGGTTTTATGTTGCCGCTGGTAATCCTGCTTGAGCTGGGTGGTGGCCTTGCCGTCGTGCTGGGTCTCTTTACCCGCAGCCTCTCCGTGCTGCTGGCCGGTTTCACCCTGATGGCTGCCTTTATTTTCCACTATCAGCCTGCCGAACAGATGCAGATGCTGATGTTTATGAAGAACGTCTCAGTGGCCGGTGGTTTCCTGGCGCTGGCGGCGGCCGGAGCAGGGGCTTTCAGTGTGGATGCCCGTCTCGGCAAAAACTGGTAATGCCCTGAAGAGTCAAGTTTTCCAATGCCTTTTGGCCGGTGCAACTGCACCGGCTTTTTTCTGTCTGCGTTTTCCGGATAGGTGAGGCGGCTAGCCAAATCTGCGGCGCCCTTCATGATTCCGTCTCTTGCCTGCCGCTGGCCACAAGCGCCTTTTGCATCTTATCCCCCGATCCCCGACAATTCCCTCTCTTGTGAAGTGACGGAAATGGCTCGCCTTTTCCCTCGCCCCCTCTCATCCACAGGCGGGAATTGCTCATGTTTACCCTCTACCACTCCAATCAGCTGGATCTGCTCAAAGAGCTGCTGGTGAGCCGCATCCGGCAGGCCCCTCTCTCTCACCCCTTCGATCGGGAGCAGATCCTGGTGCAGAGTCCGGGCATGGCCCAGTGGCTCAAGCTGGAGCTGGCCAAAGCCTTCGGCATCGCCGCCAATATCGACTTTCCGCTGCCCGCCAGCTTTATCTGGGAGATGTTCACCCGGGTGCTGGCGGATGTACCGCGCCAGAGCCCCTACAACAAGGGCTCCATGAGCTGGCAGCTGATGACCATTCTGCCTGCCTTGCTGGAGCGCCCCGCCTTTGCCCCGCTCGCTGCCTATCTGGGGGGCGGAGATGAGGAGGATCCTACCAGGGATCCCGAGCAGGTGCGGCTGTGGCAGCTCTGCCAGAAGGTAGCGGATCTCTTTGACCAGTATCTGGTCTACCGGCCGGACTGGATCGCCCGCTGGGAAGAGGGGGAAGGATTGAGTCAGGAGCTGGCCGGGGTGAGCGGTCAGGATTGGCAGCCCGAGCTGTGGCGCGAGCTGGTGGCTCGCACGTTGGCGCTCTCTCCGAGCGGCTACCACCGCGCCAACCTCTATGAGGAGTTTATCCACGAGCTGGAGCGTACCGCCGATCTGCCGGGCAAGCTGCCGCAGCGGGTCTTCGTGTTTGGCATCTCGGCGCTGCCGCCACGCTATGTGGAGGCGCTGCTGGCCCTCGGCAGTCGGCCTGAGGTGGAGGTGCATCTGTTCGTTACCAACCCCTGCCGCTACTACTGGGGGGATCTGCTGGATCGCAAGACGCTGGCGCGCCTCGAAAACAAGCTCAAACCCGGCACCGATATCGAGACATTGCAGGGCCCCGCCAACCCGCTGCTCGCCTCCATGGGCAAGCTGGGGCGCGACTACCTGCATCAGCTGATGGAGCTGGAGGTGCCGCAAATCGAGGCCTTCGTCGATATCGACGAGGTGGATGCCAAGGGGAATGTCAGCCTGCTGCGCGCCATCCAGAAGGATGTGCTGGAGCTGGCCGAGCGAGGCGCCGGTCAGTTCGATCTCGACAGCAGCCATCACAAGAGCCCCATAGATCCGGCGGATGGATCCTTGCAGATCCACGCCTGCCACGGCCCGATGCGCGAACTCGAGGTGCTGCACGACCAGCTGCTGGCGCTGTTCGAGCAGGATCCCGCCCTCACCCCGAAAGATGTGGTGGTGATGATGCCGGATGTGAACAGCTACGGCCCCTATATTCAGGCGGTGTTTGGTGCTCGGGGCCAGATCCCGTTTGCGGTCTCGGATCGGGCGGCGAGTCAGGAGAGCCCGCTGCTGCAAAGCTTCCTCGCCCTGCTCAGGCTGCCCAACGCCCGCTTCGGGGCTGGCGAGCTGCTCGCCATTCTCGAGGTGCCCGCCGTGCTGCGCCGCTTCGAGCTGGATGATGACGAGTTCAACCAGCTGCGGGTCTGGGTGCAGGAGACCGGCATTCGCTGGGGGCTGGATGACGGCTATCCCGTCCGTTTCGATCTGCCGCCCATGTCCGGCAACAGCTGGCTGTTCGGTCTGCGCCGCATGCTGCTCGGCTTTGCCATGGGGGATGGCGAGCCGGTGGCGGGCATTCTGCCCTACGCGGATATCGAGGGTCAGCAGGGGTTGGCGCTCGGTAAGCTCGCCTGGTTCGTCGACTCGCTGGCCGAATTCCTGCCCCGGCTGCAACAGGCGCAGCCGCTGGCGGAGTGGAACGCTTGCCTGCTGGCATTGCTGGAGCGCTTCTATCTGGCCGACGAGGATGAAGAGCGTCAGCTCCAGCTCATTCGCAGCCAGCTGGTCGAGTGGCAGACCCGGCTCGGCGAAGCCCGCTTCGAGCAGCCCATTACCGCCGATCTGTTGCAGGACTACCTCGGCAGCGTGCTGGGGGAGTCCCGCTCCAGCCAGCGCTTCCTCGCCGGTCAGGTCAACTTCTGCACCCTGATGCCGATGCGTTCCATCCCCTTCAAACAGGTCTGCCTGCTCGGCATGAACGACGGCGTCTACCCGCGCACCCTAGCCCCCATGGGGTTCGATCTGATGGCGGTGGCGTCGCGGCGCGGGGATCGCTCCCGTCGTGATGATGACCGCTACCTGTTCCTCGAGGCACTGCTCAGCGCCCAGCAGGGGCTCTATATCAGCTATCAGGGCTTCAGCGCGCAGGACAACAGCGACAAGGTGCCGTCGGTGCTGCTGGCGGAGCTGATCGACTATGTGCGGCAGGGCTTTGTGCTGGCGGGGGATGAGGAGCTGGACGACGAAACCTCCGGCAAGCGGTTGCTCAACCACCTGATGGTGGCGCATCCGCTCACCCCCTACAGCCGCAACTACTTCTACCCGGAGGCGGGTTCGCGCCTCTTTACCTATGCCGCCGACTGGCTGCCCGCTCTCAATCCGGTGCGCGGCGCGGCCAACTTCCAGAGCGGCGAGCTGCCTTTGCCCCCCGAATGGGGCAAGGAGCAGGGGCTGGAGCTGGCGGAGCTGCTGCGCTTCTATCGCCAGCCCACCAAATATTTCCTCAACCGTCGCCTCAAGGTGTGGTTTGAGCTGAACGAAGCCAACATCGAGGACAGCGAGCCGTTCGAGCTGGATGGCCTGCAACATTATCAGCTGAAAGATCTGCTGCTCGATGCCCATCTGGCGGAAGGTGAAAGTACCGAGCGTCGCGAGCGGTTGCAGCTCACCGGCCTGTTGCCGCAAGGGTGGTTCGGCAGCCTGCTGCTGGACGATCTGGATGCCGAGATGGGCAAGCTGGCTGATCGGCTGCGGCCATGGGTTGCTGCCAATGAGTCAGAAAAGCAGGCGGTGGAGATCGATATCTCCCTCACTCAGGGCCAGCTGCAAGGGTGGATCGACACTCAGAAGGGGCGCTTGCTGGTGGTCAAGCCCGGCAGCTTCAACGGCAAGGATCTGCTGCTGGGCTGGATCCAGCACCTCTGTCTCTCATTGAGCGGCGCCCCCGGCGACACCCTGCTGTTCGATGCCAAACAGAGTCTGCGGTTAGCCAAGCTCGCTGCCGACGAGGCACGCCCCAAGCTGGCGGCGCTGGTGACGTGCTGGGCGCAGGGGATGAAGCGGCCGCTGCCCTTCTTCCCCAACACCGCATGGGATTGGCTCAAGGCGATCGAGAAGGATCCCGACAAGCCGGAGGCGGCCGACAAGGCGGCCCTCACCCGTTTCAACGGCGGCTGGATGATCAATGGGGAGGGGCAAGATCCTTACGTCGCCCGCTGCTTCCCCGAACTCGATGACGAGGTGCTTGGTCAGTTGCAGGCGCTGGCCCGCGAACACCTGACCCCGCTGCTCAAGACCCTGGAGGAGCTGAAATAATGGCTAACCCGCTCAATACATTGCGTTTTCCCCTCCATGGTGAACGACTGATCGAAGCCTCCGCCGGTACCGGCAAGACCTACACCATCGCCGGTCTCTACCTGCGCCTGCTGCTGGGTCACGGCCCGCTCATTGAAGAGGGGGCCGATGCCGGTCAGCCGAGTGCCCACGAGCGACCCCTCTCGGTGACCGAGATTCTGGTGGTGACCTTTACCGAAGCGGCCACCGCCGAGCTGCGCGGGCGGATCCGCGGTCGCATTCACGAGGCGCGGCTCGCCTTTATGCGCGGTCATAGCAGTGACACCCTGCTGGCCCAACTGCTGGCCGAGGTGGCGGATCACGAATTGGCGGCCCGTCGCCTGCTGGCTGCTGAGCGGCAGATGGACGAGGCGGCGGTCTTTACCATCCACGGCTTCTGCCAGCGGATGCTGAAACAGAACGCCTTCGAGTCGGGTGCCCTCTTTGAAACCGAATTTCTTACCGACGACAGCCAGCTCAGGCTGCAGGCGGTGAGCGACTACTGGCGCGCCGAGTTCTATCCGGTGGATAAAGCTCTCGCCAGCGCCGTGCGCGCGCTCTGGCCGAGCCCCGCCGCCCTGCTGCGGGAGATGGGCAGCTGGCTCGACAACAGCGAGCTGGAGATCCACCCCGCGCTGGGGGATGAGACCCTCGCCGCCCGCCATCAGGCGGCCATGAGCCACATCGCTGCGGTGAAGAGCGAGTGGCTGGCGCAGATGGACGAGATCCGCCGCCAGACCGACGGCCAGATCAGCCGCTACACCGGCAAGAACTACGAAGGGTGGCTTGCCAAGATAGCCGACTGGGCACAGGACGAAAGCAGTGGCTACGCCATTCCCAAGGAGCTGGAGCGCTTCGGCCAGACGGTGCTGGAGGAGAACCTCAAGAAGGGGGGCGCCGTGCCTACCCTGCCGCTGTTCAGCCAGATCGACCAGCTTCTGGCGAGCCGTCCCGGAATTCGGGATCTGATCCTGCAACGGGCTGCCAAAGTAGTGCGCAGCCGGATGCAGGCCAGCAAGCAGCAAGCCCATCAGCTCTCGTTCGATGACCTGCTCAAAGATCTCGACGGGGCGCTCGGCTCCAGCCTTGGCGAGCGGCTCTGCGAGCGCATTCGCGCCACCTACCGGGTGGCGATGATCGACGAATTTCAGGATACCGATCCCCAGCAGTACCGCATCTTCCATCGGCTTTACGGCGGCCACACAGACACGGCGCTTTTGATGATCGGTGACCCCAAGCAGGCCATCTACGGCTTTCGCGGTGCAGACATCTTTACCTACATTCAGGCGCGGCGAAATGTGAGCGCCCACTACACCCTGGGGCGCAACTGGCGCTCCAGCAGTGCGCTGGTGGGGGCGGTCAACGGCTTGTTCGAGCGAGCCAAGGATCCCTTTATCTACGAGGCGGATATTCCCTTCCTGCCGGTGGAGGCGCAGGGCAAGAGCAAGGCGCTGCTGCTCGATGGCGCCACCGCGCCAGTGCTCCACTGCTGGCAGCTGAGCGGCCAGCCCACCTTCAATCGGGGGGATTACCAGAGCAAGATGGCCCGCGCCACCGCCGCCGAGATCCACCACCTGCTGACGCTGGCCCGCGAGGGCAAGGCGCTGATCGGCGACAAGGCGGTGAAGGCCGGAGATATCGCCGTGCTGGTGCGCACCGGCGCCGAGGGCAAGCTGGTGCAGCAGGAGCTGGCGCGGCTCGCCATCGCCTCCGTCTATCTGTCGAACCGCGAGAGCGTGCTGGAGCAGACGGAGGCGCGGGAGATCCTGCTGATTTTGCACGCCTGCCAGAACCCGAGCGAAGAGCGCAGCTTGCGGGCGGCGCTCGCCACCGGGCTGTTTGACCTCGACGCCAAGGCGCTCGATGGGCTGGCCAGCGACGAGCGGGCGTGGGAGAGCGCGGTGCAGGAGTTTATGGAGTACCGCAAGATCTGGCACCGCCGCGGCGTGCTGGCGATGCTGCGGGCCCTGCTGCACCGGCGCAATCTTGCCTCTTCGCTTTTGGCGAGCCCCTATGGCGAGCGGCGGCTGACCAACTTCCTCCATCTCGGCGAGCTGCTGCAACAGGTGAGCAGCGAGCTGGACGGGGAGTACGCCCTGCTGCGCTGGCTGGGGGAGGCGGTGAGCCGCCCCAACGGGCAGGATGCGGAGCAGGTACTGCGGCTCGAATCCGAGCGGAAATTGGTGCAGATCGTCACCATCCACAAATCCAAGGGGCTGGAGTACCCGCTGGTGTTCCTGCCCTTTATCTGCAGCCACAGAACCGCCGAGACCCCGCTCTATCACGAGGCGGACGAGGCGGGCAATCGCACCATTCTCGATCTCACCGGCGCCGAGGGTTCCTTGGCGGAAGCCGACAGGGAGCGCCTTGCCGAAGATTTGCGGCTGCTCTATGTGGCACTGACCCGAGGTGTCTACGCCACCTGGCTGGGGTTGGCGCCGGTGCGGGCGGGGGCGGGCAAGTCGGAGAAGACCGACCTGCACCACACCGCCATCGGCTACCTGCTGCAAAAGGGCGAGGAGGGGGATGCGCAGACGCTGGCGACCGCCCTGACCGAGCTGGCACAGGCGCTGCCCGGGGTGGCTGTCGGTGAGCCCTCGCTCACCCGTCCGGCCCCGCTGCCGCCAGAGGAGGAGCAGTTGGGCGAGCCGCAGGTGCGCCACTTTAGCGGTTCCCTTGAGCGGGACTGGTGGATCAGCTCCTACTCCGGGCTGGCGGCGCAGGGTCACGGTCACAGCAAGGGTGTCTTGGCCAATCCCGGCTTCGATGACGAGGTGGTAACCGAGGCGGCTGCGCTGGCTTCCGAGCAACCGGACGAGGCACCCCAGCCCTCCATCTTCACCTTCCCGAAAGGCGCGCGCCCCGGCACCCTGCTGCACAGCCTGTTCGAGACCATCGACTTTCAAAGCGCTGCGGGAGAGCCGCTGGCAGAGCATATCGCCAGTCTGTTGCTGCAAAACGGCTTCGACGAAAGCTGGGCTCCCGTGCTGCAACAGCAGGTGGAGGCGGTGCTGGATACCCCGCTGGAAACAGGCTTTGGCGAGCCGGTGCGGCTACGGGATCTGGCGCCCGAGCGCAAACAGGTGGAGCTGGAGTTCTTCCTGCCCATGGGACGGGTGACGGCCCCGGCGCTGACTGCGCTTTGCCAGCAGCACGACCCGCTGTCGCGGGGCAACAAGCCGCTCAGCTTTGCCACCGTGCAGGGGATGCTCAAGGGCTTTATCGATCTGGTGTTCGAGTGGCAGGGGCGCTGGTATCTGCTCGACTACAAATCGAACCACCTCGGCATGAGCCCCGCCGATTACAGCCGTCCGGCGCTGGAGCAGGCGATGGCGGAACACCGCTACGACCTGCAATACCAGCTCTACTCGCTGGCGCTGCACCGGTTGCTCACCCTGCGCCTGCCGGGCTACGACTTCGAGCAGCATTTTGGCGGCGTTTTCTATCTGTTCCTGCGCGGCATGCCGCAGGGGGGCATTTTCCATACCCGCCCGAGCCGTGAACTGGTGCTGGGGCTGGATAAGTTGTTTCGTGAGGGCAGTGAGCTGCCAGCTGCGGGATCCCAAGTATTGAACGAGGTAGAAGCATGAGCGGCACCATGATCAGCACCGCAACCAATGCAATGATGGTTGAACGGTTGAAAACACTGGCGCTGGCTGGCCGGATCCGCCAGCTGGATCTGCAATTTGCCAGGCTGGTGGCCGACCTTGGCGGCAGCCCCGAGCTGGTGCTGGGGGCTGCGCTCGCCTGCTTCGAGTTGGGCCGTGGCCATGTCTGCCTGCCGCTGGAGATGCTGGCGAACGGATCTTTGCGGCCGTTCGGGCTGGATCCCCAGCAGAGCCGGGATCTGCTGGGGGATCTGGCGGATCCTGCACGCTGGCCTGCCCTGTTTGCGGCCAGCCCCTTGGTGGGTACCGAGCAGGATGAGGGGCTTGCCCCGCGCTGGCCGCTGCGGTTGTGGCGCGGGCGGCTCTACCTCACCCGCTACCACGATTTTGAACTGGGGGTGGCCCGCCATTTGCGCGCTTTGAGCGAGCGAGCCGAATGGCCGGAGATTGCTCCCGCCCTGTCGCGGCTGTTTGCCCGCGACTATGGGTTGGTGTTCGCGGCGCTGCTCAAAGCCCGCCTCGCCCCTGACTTCTCAGCCCGCCACTTTACCCTGAAGTATCTCGATCTGGTGTTCCCGAACGAGGTGGATTGGCCCGCCATCGAAGCGCTGCTGGCCAGCGCCCAGGCGGCGAGCGACTTGAGCAAGCTGGATACGCTGGTGCCCGAGGCGCTCTGCTGCAACGGCCAGAAGCTGGCGGCGGCCACCGCGGCGGCGCGCCCCTTTGCGGTGATCTCCGGCGGCCCCGGCACCGGCAAGACCACCACGGTCGCCAAACTGCTCGCCATTCTGGTGGAGACCGGCCTGCAAGCGGGCAAGGCCCCGGCGATCCGGCTGGTGGCCCCCACCGGCAAGGCGGCGGCGCGCCTCACTGAGAGTATCGGCTCTGCTCTGCAGGCCCTCGATCTGCCCCCCGAGTGGGTGGAGGCGATCCCCACCGAGGCGGGCACCCTGCACCGGCTGCTCGGGGTCATTCCGGGGCGCAGCCAGTTCCGCCACCACGCGGGCAACCCGCTGCACCTCGACTTGCTGGTGGTGGATGAGGCCTCCATGGTCGATCTGCCGATGATGGCGCGCCTGCTCGATGCGCTGCCGAGCCACGCCCGCCTGATCCTGCTCGGCGACAAGGATCAGCTCGCCTCGGTGGAGGCGGGGGCCGTGCTCGGCGATATCTGCAGCTTTATCGAGCAGGGCATCAGCCCGGCGCAGGCGGACTGGCTCTCCCGCCAGACCGGCTACCGCTTGCAGGGCACGCCCGCCGGTGCGCCGGTGCGCGACAGCCTCTGCTTGCTGGCCAAGAGCTGGCGCTTTGATCTGCACTCTGGCATCGGCCAGCTGGCGCGCGCCTGCAACAGCGGCGATGCCACGGCGGTGGAATCAGTCTGGGGTATGGGCTTTGCCGATATCAGCCTGCACCCCTGGGCTGGGGAGGCTTACGACGCCCTGATTGCCCAGGGGGTAGCCGGTTACGGTAGCTATCTGAAGGCGGCCCGCGCGGGGGAAGCGCCCGCCGCCGTATTCAAGGCATTCAACAGCTTCCAGATCCTCTGCGCCCTGCGCGATGGCCCGTTCGGGGTGCTGGGGCTTAACGAGCGGCTGGAACTGGCCCTGTCACGGGCTGGCCTGCTCGCCCGCGACGGCGACTGGTATGCCGGTCGCCCGGTGATGGTGGTGCGCAACGACCACGGGGTCGGCCTCTACAACGGCGATATGGGGCTCTGCCTGCCCGATGAAACTGGCCGGTTAAAGGTCTGGTTTGAGCAGCCGGATGGCACATTGCGGGCCCTGCTGCCAAGCCGTTTGCCGCCTCACGAGACCGTCTACGCCATGACCATCCACAAATCCCAGGGTTCGGAGTTTGCCCATACCGTGCTGGTGCTGCCCGACAGCTCCAGCCCCTTGCTGACTCGCGAGCTGGTCTATACCGGCATCACCCGCGCCAAGGCGCGGCTCGATCTCTATGGCGATCGCGCCCTGCTGGCCCAAGCGGTACGGAAAAAGACCGAGCGTTATTCCGGGTTGGCGGAGAGGTTGGGGGAGTGATTGATTGGATTGCGGTAAAGGGAGTTGCTGTTGACCCGTTACGCTGTGCTAATTGCACCAACAGTGTTGTGGCAATGAGCGGTATGTTTTATGACCGTGACGCACGGTAATGGCGCTTGTCATTTTTGCTACTTAAGGTATTGATTTTTAAAGGGTGTTGTCTCGGCTCGCTTTTTGTGGGTCGCTACATGTATTTTTGTTTTATAAATAGCGCAGCGTGACATGCCCAGTAGGGAGGAAGGTCGTGATTGAAGAGGCACTTTCGTATAAGAATCTTGGCCCTTGTCTGAGCAGTGATTTGGCCGCATACCTTGTAGAGAAGCATGGATTAACACATGAAGCTGCTCGCCAACGGATCAGACGATCAAGTAATCGAGTAAAACAGCTAGCATATTTAACGTTTTCTAGAGGGACTCGCTTTACATATTTAGAACAAGATTACGGTTCTCCAATGTTCTGGGGACATTTGTTTAAAGCAATTTATAGCCAGAAAGGTGCGTACGCTTTAGCTCTAGGTGCTGTACAGGCTAGAGGGATTGTTCCTATAGAGCATTTTTATACCATTTGTGGTTCACCAAAAGCTCAGCAGAAAAAAATTAGTGCATTTAGTGTATTGGAAAGAATGCTTGATGCGAGGATTTTTGTAAAAGACGAAGTAGATGGTATAGGGGAGTGTATCCTTACTAAGGATTTATATGATAGGAATGAATTGAAAGAGCTGGAAATAATTTCTGTTCGTGCAAGGTTACTTGCTGAAGAAATATTTATTGGCGCCATGAAAGAGTGGCTTAGAAGGTTATCTATAGCAAGTTTTGATTGTATCAAGACCAGAGGTGACATCAATAGTCAACCAATGGTTGGACCATTTTTTTGGGATCTTTCATCACCTAGTTACTTAGCTCCATTAGTCGATTGGAATAAGCAGGATAAGCCCAATCCTGGCTTTGTTGTTTGTGATATTTTATTTTCAAAAAATGTAAAGCTAATTCATATAGAGCCATTTTTAAATAAAATAAACTCACTGCAAGCATTGAAGAAAATAAACAAGGTTATTTACATTTTTGTTGCCCTTAGCTATGAAAAAGAAGCACTGAATAAGCTTAAAGAAAAAGGCGTTATACCAGCAACACCAGAAAGTCTTTTTGGTAAAGATATAGCAGAAGCATTCATATCTTTAATCGATATTACTAAAAAGTCAGCTATAGGAGAGATTGAAAGTAAAGCTTTTGATGAAGTGATTACAAGGTTAGGCAGTCTCGAAGGTGCTATGGGTAATATGCGTGGCGCGTTCTTTGAAATGCTGGTCAGTCACATAATAAGAAATTCTACTGCTGGCAATGTCTATCTTAATAGAACATTTAAAAATAATGGTGGAGAAAAGGCTGAGGTTGATGTTTATGTCGTTCCTCAAGTCGGTGAGCCAAGAATCATCGAGTGTAAAGCCATGAAGCCAGGTTCTTTTGTGAGTAATGAAGAAGTAAATAGATGGTTAGATATTAGAATTAAACGAGTCAGAGAGCATTTGCAGAGACTAGAAATAACGAACAAAAATGGTGGCATTCCTAATTTCGAGCTGTGGACAACTGGACGTCTGTCTGATGAGTCAATTGCCCGTATTGAAAGGACTAAAGAAGCAAATAAAAAGAAATTTAATCTTTTGGTTTTTGGTCCGAATGAAATAAGGAATGTGGCAAGTTCTGATGATGCAGCTTTGAAAATATTGAAAGAGCATTTTCTTCCTAAGGCTTAGCATATCTCGTATGTTGGACTTCGCTGGCTCAGCACCAACCTACCGATTGTGTAGGTTGTGGCTGAGCGTAGCGAAGCCCAACGTTTACCGTGTGTACAGACCTCGTTTTTCCTGCCCCTCATCCCCGACCCTTCTCCTCCTTTTCTAATAAACGGGAGAAGGGAGCAATGCCGTTACCGCTGTCCGATTACGCTTCGCTAATCGAACCTACGTGGCTGGTGATCATATTACCGGTGCCGCTTTATCCCCTCTCCCTCCGGGAGAGGGCAGGGTGAGGGCGAGTAGGGTGCAAAGAACGAAGTGAATTGCACCGCTGCTATTTATCTGCCAAAAGGTGTAATGCGCTGTGCTTATTACACCCTACATCGAACCAACACACGACAGGATGTCATTGCTTGAGACTTGAATTTAACACCATCGATCTGGATCGGGATTACGAACTCTGTGTGCAGGCGCGCAGGGATGCCTATTTTTGCAGCTTTCATACCCATGATGGATTTGCCGACTTTATCGACGGCTATCGGGAGCGGATCCGCGAAAGGCTGGGGCAAGCGCAATGGCACTACCTGCATGTCTGGGCGGGTGAACAACGGGTGGGTCAGCTGGAGTTTCGCAGCTTTTCCGATGAACCCGAGACCGGCTATGTGCAGCTGATTTATCTGTTCCCTGAATATCGTGGCCGCGGGCTGGCCGCGCAGTTGCAGGCCTATATTCGCCAGCAGTTGCTGGGGGCGGGGTGTAAATGGGCGACGCTCTCCGTGAGTCGTACCAATGTGCGGGCCTTGAATCATTACCGGCGCTTTGGCTGGGTATTTCTGCGCCCCAATCCGAAACATCAGGAGACGGATTTTTATCGGCTGACTCTGGCCGAGTGACCTCTGTGGGGCCTCTGGGTATCCCCTCATTTATTCCCATCCCCCAAATGACTGAATCGTGAGTTAAATCCGGTAAATGGGGCGCGCTTGAGCCACACTTATGGCCACCCTGACTCAGCCTGTGCCGTGAGTGGCCGATAACCGGGGAAACGGTGGTGCGGTGGGGTTCTGGCTGACAGATCTGTTGCAATATGCCAAGGTAGCGCCTCACGACAACAGAGCGATTCCCCGTGGTGGCGCGGGGCGGAAGAACAAGGATAACTGCTATGGTGCAGGACAGTGACACGATCAGGATCTCGGATGTCAGCGAGGCCGTGGTGCATGGCATTCTGGAGGTGACCAGCGATGGCATCTGGGATTGGCATGCCAATACCGGTTTTGTCTATCGCAACCCCGGCTGGTACCGGATGCTGGGTTACGAGCCTCACTCCCTCGGCAATACCGTCTTCACCTGGGAGAACGTGATCCACCCCGACGATCTGGCGGCGGTGATGGCGAAGTTCGATCTCTGCCTGAGCGGCAGTGCCCATGAGTATCGCGCCGAGTACCGTTGCCGCTGCCGCGATGGCAGTTACCTCTGGATTGAGGATTGCGGCCGCATCATTGAGCGCAATCCCGACGGGTCTGTGGCGCGGATGATCGGCGCCCATCGCGATATCCACGCCAGCAAGTTGTTGCTGGAGCAGCTGGAGCGGCGCAATCACTCGCTGGAGCAGCAGGTTGCCGAGCGCACCGCCGAGCTGGTGCGACTCAACGAGGCGCTGCAACAGAAAGCCGAGGAGAACCGTCTGCTGGCAGAGACCGATGCCCTGACTGGCGCCGCCAGCCGCTATCGTCTGGAGCGGGCGTTGCAGCTGGAGTGCGAGCGGGCGCGCCGCTTCCATCAGCCGTTTACGGTGATCGCTATGGATGTGGACAACTTCAAGCAGATCAACGACTGCTATGGCCACAACGCCGGGGATCAGACCCTGATCAACATAGTGGCGCTGGTGCGCCGCCATATCCGCGAGATCGATCTGCTGGCCCGCTGGGGCGGTGACGAGTTTATGGTGCTGCTGCCCAACACCGGCCGCGAGGATGCGCTGGTGGTGGCGAGCAAGTTTCAGGCATTGATGGCGAGCGAGCCCATCTGCCCCCATGCGCCCGCTACCATGAGCTTCGGGCTGGCGGAGTATCAGCAGGATGAGCAGAAGGAGAGCCTGATGGTGCGCGCAGATCGGGCGCTCTATCAGGCCAAGCAGCTGGGTAAAGACCAGATCTGCTAACGCGGGGTACGGAAAAAGAGCAGTAAAAAGGGCCGCAGGTTTGAAACCTGCGGCCCTTTTGTATTGTGTGTCCCGTCCTGAATATGGTTTACACCTTTCCCCCCAATAAATGGAGAGCCCGATGGGACAAGGTGTGAAACGGACACAGCGCGATTACTCGCTG
>NZ_JBFOCS010000013.1:0-33336 GCF_040907905.1 Aeromonas sp. s13
CTTTGAGAGGGATCAGCCGTTGTAGTTGCCGATGCTGGGGCGACGGCTGGGGCCGCTCAGGTGGATATCCACCGGATTGAACGCCTTGATCGCCTCATAGCTGAAATCACCGATCGCCTGATGCAGGCTCTGGGGCGTGTGGTTGGTGATGATGATGACGCTCTTTGACAGGTTGCGACGGCGGCGCAGCAGGTGGCCGAGGAAGCTGGACTGGCTCTCCGCCATCTTGGCGCGGTTGGCCGATACCTCATCGATGATCAGCAGATCCACCTCTTCCAGCGCGCGGCGGTACTGGTTGCGCTCGTCCTGATCGGGGATGACGTTGAAAAACAGCCGATCGACGATGGAGGCCCACTGCTGGAAGATCACCGATTTCTGGTGACGGGCGATCAGCTCATGCGCTACCGCACCCGCCAGGGTTGACTTGCCGGTGCCGTAGTCACCGTAGATCAGCATGCAGCCGCCACCACTCTTCTCCCAGTGCTCGAAACCGCTGATAAAGTAACGGGCGGTTTCGATGGGATATTGCAGCGCCGGGTCACCGGCATCCATTTTGTCGAACACCCAGTCGGGGTTGAGGTCGGCCTGGGCGATCAGCTTCTGGATCCGCTCCTGACGGGCCGCCTTCTGCAGCTCGCGCACCTCGGCGTTGGCCTTGGCGTCGTACTCCTTGCGCAGGGTCTCGTAGTCATACTGGCCGCCGCCGGTCTCTTGCTGTAGGCGACGAATGCGCTCCAGCAGGCCACCCACATGGCGGCTCAATTCCGGGTCGTGAATACGGTGATCCTGCTTGGCTTTGGCGATCTTCTGGCGCTTGGCTTCGATCTCTTCCAGCTCCTGGCGCAGGGGATCTTGCGGGTCAGTCATGGAATGCTCCTTCTGCTCGATCAGGGATGGGTAGACAAGGGGTTGATTCTGCCTGCAGGCGGGGGCCGCTATCAATCATTATCCGGCTCCTGCTGCGCAGCGGGTTCTTGCGTCTGCTGTTGGGCCAGTCGCTTGGCCTCTTCAATCATCTGCTGTGCCCGTTTGCTGGGGCCCGACTCTGCCGGGGTAGGGGTCACCTGCTGGTAGCCCTGCACCTCCATCGGTTTGCGACGGGTATAGCGGCGGGTCTTGAGGGCGCGAATAAACTTGAGCATCCATTGATGCTGGGAGTCGAACACCTCGGGGCGCCCCAGCCAGTAGGCGATAAACTCCCCCAGATCCTCTTCGCTATAGCTGGCATCGATCACCCCGCACAGACGGGCGAGGGCGGGCAGCTCTTCGTCCGGACGCCATTGCAGATGCATCTGGAAGGGGCGCTCCGGCAGCGGGCTGCGCAATTTCTGGGTCAGCAGTGGCAATTGGAACGGGCACTGATGGTAGTGCTCACTCTCGGGCTGAGCCTCGACTTGCAGTAGGCCCGCCTCCATCAGTTCATCGAACAGCTCGGTGAGTTGGCGGGCATTGACCTGAAACGAAAAGCCGCAGGGATCACCCGGATCGACCACTGCCAGCGCCCGACCCAGCTCGGGATAGTTGAGCCTTGCCGCCTGATTTTCCAGCACCAGTCGGCGCAGCTGCAGGGTATAGAGACTACGAGCCGGATGGGACAATCTGGGGTGGGCAAGGGCGCTGTATTCGGCTGGGGTCATGGTCTTCTTCACGAGCTGGAGTGGGGGGCATTATCCCTTATGGCGCCCACTTGCACAATTCGGATGGCGGTCGCAGTCGCGGGGCCTCCCGAGTGAATAGAGCTACGCGGACAGATGGGCTTCTCTTGATGCCTTCGTATGATCGAGGTCTACTTTTGACGCAGGGTTTCCGCGCTGACCGCACTTTTGAGCTAGTCTTAATACCTAAATAACCAATTGACTAATAAGAGCTTTATCAAGATGTCAAAAGCCGGGCTACGGATCCTGGTGGTGGAGGACGAGGCCGTTTTTCGCCACTCGTTAGTAAGTTACCTCGCACGGGACGGGGCAACGGTGTTTCAGGCCGAAGATGGTATTGAGGGTCTGTCGGCCGCAGCTCTCTATCATCCCGATGTGGTGCTCTGCGATCTCAATATGCCCAATATGGATGGCCACGAGGTGATCGCCTGCCTCTCTGCACGCTATCCCCATATTCCGGTTATCGTCATTTCGGCCCAGAGCACCATGGAGGCCGTCGCCAGCGCCTTGCGTGCCGGTGCGCGGGACTATCTGCTCAAACCCCTCGAGGATTACGCGCTGGTCGAGCGCAGTATCGAGCAGTGTCTCAACGGCAGCGGCAACCGGGCGCAGCAACTGGAGCTGATGGATCACATCGACTATTTCAGTGCCCACGACAAGGCGGCCAGCCGTCTGCTGGCGGGGCTCAAGCCGCCGGGCTTGCAGGAGTGGGGCCCCTGGCAGGTCACGTTCAAGGGGCTGGGGCAGTTGTTTATTCCAGATACCTTCAAGGTGGAAGACAAGCTGCTGGTGCTGGTGATGGAGCTGCCGATCATGGGGACGGATGCGGCATTTTGTGGGGCACTGGTGCGATCCTTGATGAATGTCCCCTACCGCCAGTTTCAGCAGAACGAGAGCCGGTTGCTGAGCCAGCCGCACCGGTTGCTCGACTACCTCAACCATCAGTTGATGGCATCCGGGCTTCGCCACTCCTTTGCCATGGCGGCGCTGCTGTTTGATCAGCATGATGGGCTGGTGTTTGCCAATGCAGGGCTCACCTCTCCCCACTGGCTGATGCGCTCCGGCGGCCTACCCCTTGGTCTGATGCGCAGCAGCCACTACGCCCTGCACAAACGCAGCTGGCATGAACCGTTCGCTCTGCAGTTTCGCAGCGACAGCGGCGGCGCGCTGGATGTGCAGGTTCGTCATCACTGATGCCGCCTGATAAACAGGCCAAAACAAATAGGGCGCCCATCGGCGCCCTTTTTGTTGTTTACAATCCTGACCGTTTAGACGGTGGCGGATTGCAGTTTCTTCTCTTGAGCTTGCGGCTCTTTGGCCGGGCCTTCGGCACCGTGCATCCAGTAGACCAGGCGGTTGGCCATGGTCAGCAGGATCAGTGCGCTAAGTACTGCAGCCAGGGCGATGCCACCGAAGATGGCGATCGGGCCGGCTTCACCCACGAAGGAGCCGATAAAGCCCGCAGCGTAGTTGGCCAGGGCAACGAAGCCAAACCAGGCACCCATCATCAGGGAAGCCAGACGCAGCGGAGCCAGTTTGGTCACCATGGAGAGGCCGATCGGGGAGAGGCAGAGCTCGCCCAGGGTGTGGAACAGGTATGCGCCAACCAGCCAGAACATGGAGGTCTTGACGGTGTTGTCACCACCTTGCTGCAGCACGGCACCAACCATGAACAGGAAGCCGATAGCCAGGAACAGCAGACCCATGGCGAATTTCACCGGAGAGTTCGGCTCTTTCTTGCCGAGCTTGATCCAGATGGCCGCAACGACCGGTGCCAAGGTGATGATGAAGAAGGGGTTCAGGGACTGGAACCAGGCGGTCGGCACTTCGAAGCTGCCGATCATGCGGTCGGTATACTCCTGGGTGTAGAGGTTCATCAGACCACCGGCCTGCTCGAAACCGGCCCAGAAGATGATGGTGAACAGACCCAGTACCAGAATAACCTTGATGCGATCCACTTCCTGCTTGGTCAGCGGTGCTTTCTGCTCGGTAGTACGCAGGGCGGCTGCGCGCTGTGCGGCAGTGACGCGACCGATGTCACCCAGGAAACGCTGGGCCATGGTGGCCTGGATCACCAGAGAGAGCAGCATACCGATACCGGCGCCGACGAAGGCAGCTTGCCAGCCGTAGGCGGTGGCAGCAGCACCACAGATCACGCCTGCCAGCAGGGAACCCAGGTTGATACCCATGTAGAAGATGGTGAAAGCACCATCACGGCGATGATCGCCCTCTTCATAGAGGTCACCCACCATGGTGGAGATGTTCGGTTTGAACAGGCCGTTACCCACGATCAGCAACGCGAGGCCCGCGTAGAACATGGTGTTGACCATATCCGGGAACATGGCGTGGGGCAGTGCCAGAGTGAACTGACCTGCGGCCATCAGCACGGCACCGATCAGGATGGCGCGACGTTGACCCAGGAAGGTGTCAGCCAGCCAGCCGCCGATCAGCGGAGTGATATAAACCAGACCGGTATAGATACCGTAGAGTTTGAGGGCATCTGCCTGACTCCAGCCCAGACCGCCGTTGGCAGTCAGGTCGGTCAGATAGAGCACCAGCACGGCACGCATGCCGTAATAGGAGAATCTCTCCCACAGTTCGGTACTAAAGAGCAAAAAAAGCCCTTTAGGGTGACCTAAAAAGGTCCCTTTTGACGGGTTATTCATTGGAACTTCCACCTGTGTCTTATATTTTTTTGAGTTTTTTATGCAAGGGCGAGAAACACGCCTCAATCCTTATAGAGCATGTGTGAATAAATTACAACATTATGATTTGCTGAGAGTTTATTTACTCTTGATTGATTTTTTGTTGCAAAAATGAAAAGGAGCATCATTTGATGCCCCTTGAATACGTCTATAAAAAACAGATTTATCAGCGATTACAACTGCTTGACGAACTGCTTCAGCCAGCCGATGAATTCACCATTCAGCTCGTGATGGCGCACACCATATTCCACATTGGCTTTCATGTAACCGAGCTTGCTGCCGCAGTCGTGGCTCTTGCCCTTCATGAAGTAGGCGTTGACCTGCTCCTGCTCCATCAGCATGGCGATGGCGTCCGTCAGCTGGATCTCGTCACCGGCACCGGCCGGGGTTTTCTCCAGCAGCGGCCAGATATTGGAGGAGAGGACGTAACGACCCACCACCGCCAGATTGGAGGGGGCTTCGTCACGGGACGGCTTCTCGACAATGGCCTGCATAGGCAGGGACATCCCCTCGCTCAGGGCCTCGCCCTTGATATCGGCGATGCCGTACTTGTCCACTTCGCTCTCGGGAACCGCTTCCACCATGATCTGGCTGATCTGGTTCTCTTCGAACATGTGTACCATCTCGGCCAAGTTGTCTTTTTTCGGGTCGCTGGCCACTTCATCAATCAGTACATCCGGCAGCAGCACGGCGAAGGGGTTGTCACCGATCAGCGGGCGGGCGCACAACACAGCGTGGCCCAAACCTTTGGCCTCACCCTGACGGACGTGCATGATAGTGACGTCTTTCGGGCAGATCTGTTGCACCTCTTCCAGCAGCTGACGCTTGACTCGCTTCTCGAGGGTCGCTTCCAGTTCGAAACTCTTGTCGAAGTGGTTTTCGATGGAGTTTTTACTGGAGTGGGTGACCAGCACGATCTCTTTGATACCGGCGGCGATGGCTTCGCGCACTACGTACTGGATCAGCGGTTTGTCGACCACCGGCAACATCTCTTTCGGGATGGCCTTGGTGGCTGGCAGCATACGGGTACCCAGACCGGCTACCGGGAGCACGGCCTTACGAACAACAAGAGGAGTCTTTTTCATGGAAAACTATCCAGCGGGATTAAAGTGCGGCAATCATACCCCAAGAAAAATGGGGCAGCCACAGGCTGCCCCATTTGCAACTGATCCATTCGACTTTATTTGACTATTATCATGTCCCTGTTGGCTTCCAGCGTGGCCGGGCCAATGCCATTGACATCCGCCAGCTGATCGACCGAGGTGAACTTTCCCTGTTTTTCCCGATAGTCGACGATGGCTTGTGCCTTCTTGTCACCAATCCCTTTCAGGCTGGTGAGTTCGGCAAGGGTGGCGGTATTGATATTCAGCTTGCCGGACTCCTTGGCAACCGCGGTCGTGGTTGTTTGCTTGGGCGCTGCCTTATCTACGGCCAGCACAGGTTGGCTGAACAGGGGCAAGCAGGCCAGCAGCATGACAGCAGAGAGCTTCTTCATCAGCATTTCCATTCCTCCATGATGTGGATATTGCCGAGTGGCACATTGATGAATAGCGTATCGAACGGGTCTTTTTCACTGTTATTTCTAACAGGTCAAATCCTCATGCCGATGGCGAAATATTTGCTATAAGCGCTTCGCTATGAATGCCTTCATATATCCAACCTTATGATCTTGAATCTATTTTAGATACATCTTTAAGGTGGCGGGCACTCTTTCCCGCGGCGCTACGCTCGAGACATTTCTGGCACATCACATGGCATTATTCTGTGCAACACTGCGCTGATGGCATGTTTCACTGGTCTTCAAAAGAGAACTAAGAAAAAAGGCTGCTCACCTGGGGTGAGCAGCCTTTGTGATCGGTTTTTTCAGGCTAGAGCTGATTAAGCTTGTTCGTCAGCCTGGGCAGCCTGGATACCGGTCAGGGCGATGGTGTAGACGATGTCGTCAACCAGGGCACCACGGGAGAGGTCGTTGACCGGCTTGCGCATGCCTTGCAGCATCGGGCCGATGGAGACCAGGTCAGCGGAACGCTGCACCGCCTTGTAGGTGGTGTTACCTGTGTTCAGATCCGGGAACACGAACACGGTGGCTTTACCGGCAACCGGTGAGTTCGGTGCCTTGGACTTGGCCACGTTCTCCATGATGGCCGCGTCGTACTGCAGGGGGCCGTCGATGATGAGGTCGGGGCGCTTCGCCTTGGCCAGCTCGGTCGCTTCACGCACTTTCTCTACATCGGCACCGGCGCCAGAGGTACCGGTGGAGTAGGAGATCATGGCGACGCGCGGCTCGATGCCGAAAGCGGCAGCGGAGTCAGCGGACTGGATGGCGATCTCGGCCAGTTGCTCGGCAGTCGGATCCGGGTTGATCGCACAGTCACCGTAGACCAGCACCTGGTCAGGCAGCAGCATGAAGAAGATGGAGGAGATCAGGGAAGAGCCCGGAGCGGTCTTGATGATCTGCATCGGCGGACGGATGGTGTTGGCAGTGGTGTGCACCGCGCCGGATACCAGGCCGTCAACTTCATTGCGCTCCAGCATCATGGTACCCAGTACCACGTTGTCTTCCAGCTGCTCGCGGGCAACCACTTCGGTCATGCCCTTGTTCTTGCGCAGCTCGACCAGACGCGGCACATAGCGCTCGCGTACAACGGCCGGATCGATGATCTCGACGCGATCGGTCAGAACTACACCCTGCTGTTCGGCAACTCGACGGATCTCTTCCGGGTTACCCAGCAGCACCGGACGGGCAATGCCACGCTCGGCACAGATGGCGGCAGCCTTGATGGTGCGCGGCTCGTCGCCTTCCGGCAGCACGACACGCTTGTTGGCCTGACGGGCCAGCTCGGTCAGCTGATAACGGAATGCCGGCGGGCTCAGACGACGGGAACGGGTAGAACTGACAGTCAGCGACTCGATCCAGTGCTTGTCGATGTGGCCAGCGACGTAGTCCTGTACCAGCTCGATACGCTCGCGGTCATCTTCCGGAATATCGACGTTGAAGTTCTGCAGGCTGACGGCGGTCTGCCAGGTGTTGGTACCGGTCATCATGATCGGCAGGCCGGTGGCCATGGCCTGTTGGCACAGCGCCATGACCTGCGGCTCCGGATGATAGTTACCGGTCAGCAGCAGGGCGCCCAGCTTGACGCCGTTCATGGCGGAGAGGCAGGCAGAGACGATAACGTCGGAGCGGTCGCCGGAGGTCACCAGCAGGCTGCCCGGACGGAAGTGCTCAACCATGTTGTGGATGGAGCGGGCACAGAAGGTCACGGTCTGCAGGCGGCGGCTGTCCAGCTCACCCTTGTGCAGGATCTTGGCAGCCAGATGCTTGGCGAGATCCTTGGCGCGCGGGGCGATCAGCTGGGTGTTCCAGGGGATGCAACCCAGGATGCGCAGCGGGCTCTTGCCAAACACTTGCAGCACTTCCAGGTTGTGGGCAGCGTCAGAAGCGTGGTGATGGGCTTCGAACATCTCGGTCAGGTCAGGGCGGGTTACGCCATGCTCGTCAACCGGTGCGCCAACCTTGTTGATTACGCAACCAACGATACGGGGGTTGTTGACACCACCGAAGTTGGAGCAGGCCAGCTCAATGCGCTCTTTCAGCTTCTGGCTGGAGTCATGGCCCGGGTGGGTCACGAATACCATGTCAGCATCCAGCGCCTTGGCGACGTCGTAGTTCAGCTTGTTGGCAAAGGGCTGCTTGTCGGTCGGCACCATACCTTCGACAACCAGCACTTCGGCACCACTGGATTTCACGTGCTCTTCGAAGCGGGCAACGATCTCTTCCAGCAGGATGTCGGTGTTGCTGGAGCTGATCATGTTCTCGGCGTAGGAGAGGGTGAACGGCTCGGGCGGGTTGATGTTGGCAGCAGCGCGGATAACGGCGGTTGAGCGCTCGGCACCGGTTTCACCCGGACGCGGCTGGGCAACCGGTTTGAAGAAGCTGACATTGACACCGTGACGCTCCATGGCGCGAACAACGCCCAGACTCACGGAAGTTACGCCGACACCAGTGCCGACCGGGATAAGCATAATAGTGCGTGCCACTTTATACCCCTTGTTCATTTTTTGGGATCAGGAAAAGGCCGCCCTGGTGGGCGGCCTCGAGTTACTGCGTCAATTAAGCGCCGACCAGTTCCAGCGCGTCGTGGGCGATAACCCACTCTTCGTTGGTCGGGATTACCAGAGCCTTGGTAGAACCAGCCTTGGTGATCTCGCCACCCTTGCCGAAACGAGCCTTCAGGTTGGCGTCGTGATCGACGTCAAAGCCCAGCAGACCCAGCTTGTTCAGGGTGATTTCACGGATCGGGGCGGAGTTTTCACCGATACCACCGGTGAAAACAACGGCGTCCAGACGACCGTCCATGGCGGCAGCGTAGGCGCCGATGTACTTGGCCAGGCGATAGCAGTAAACGTCCATAGCACGCTTGGCTTCTTCTTTGCTGTCGTAGTTGTCTTCAACAAAACGGCAGTCGGAGGTCACTTCGGTCAGACCCTGCAGGCCGGACTCTTTGGTCAGCATGGTGTTGATATCGGCCACGCTCATGCCCAGCTTGTCGTGCAGGAAGAAGATGATGGCCGGGTCCAGATCGCCGGAGCGGGTACCCATCACCAGACCTTCCAGCGGGGTCAGACCCATGGAGGTATCAACGGATTTGCCGTTCTTGATGGCGCAGACGGAACCGCCATTGCCCAGGTGGCAGTTGATGATGTTCAGCTCTTCAACCGGCTTGTTCAGCTGCTTGGCAGCTTCCAGGCTGATGTAGTAGTGGCTGGTGCCGTGGGCGCCGTAGCGACGGATGCCGTTCTCTTTGTAGAGCTTGTACGGCAGGGCGTACAGGAAGGCTTCTTCCGGCATGGTCTGGTGGAACGCGGTATCGAATACGGCCACGTTCTTGTCAGCCAGCGCTGGGAATACGCGGCGAGCTTCACGGATACCGATCAGGTGAGCCGGGTTGTGCAGCGGTGCGTACGGAACGGCGGCTTCGATGCCGGCGATCACGTCTTCACAGATGACAACGGAAGAGGTGAAGCGCTCGCCGCCGTGAACAACACGGTGACCGATGGCGATCAGGTTCTTGGACAGTTCCGGATTGAGCGGCAGGATCTTGTTGACGATGAAGTCCAGCGCTTCCTGGTGAGCGGCACCCGCGCCCAGATCGGCACTGCCTTTCTCGCCATTCAGTTTCCACTTGATGCGGGCATCGTCGAGGTTGAAGCACTCGGCCAGGCCGGACAGCAGGTCATCACCGGTGGTTGCGTCAATGACGGCAAACTTCAGGGAAGAGCTGCCACAGTTAAGAACAAGAACCAGCTTACTCATGAATAAATCCTATCGCAGATTGGGTTGTGTAGGCGGATGCGTTGGACGCGGTGCGGCCAAAAACTTTCAACTTATCCTTATGAGGGTTGGCAATCTGTTGCTTGCCCCTTGTATAGTGATACAAGACCCGAAATCCAGACGTCCCTGACAGGTCAATAGCAAGAAGCTTTTGACGCAAAAATGGGCGTACAAAGGATAACCCGATTGTTGAAAAATAACAAAGTCATCCTCAACCTTTGTTACTTTGCATCAAATTTTGTCGAGGTTTTGCCGTTAGTACGTTCAAAAAGCGCTCGGAGGTAGTATGAGCATGAACATTTTTGGAACTAAGTTACAGCAAGGCCGCCATTATATGACGCTTTGGCCGCGCCGTCCCGAGCTCAATTCGATGTTTCCTGAAAATCGGGTGATCAAGGCGACCGAATTCGCTCTCAAGGTGATTCCGGCGCTGGCGGTGCTGAGCGTGATGCTGCAGTTCCAGTTTGGCGAGCAGCACTACTGGCCTTCAGTCATCACTTCCGTGCTGTTTCTGCTCAGTCTTCCGCTGCAGGGTTACTACTGGCTCGGCCAGCGTGCCGACACCCGTTTGCCACCTTCGCTGGCGAGCTGGTATCGGGAGATCAACGGCAAGATGAACGAGCAGGGTGGCCGCCGTCAGCTGGTGTCTCAGCCACGCTATGAAGAGCTGGCCGATACCCTCAAGGCCGCATTCCAGCAGCTCGATAAATCCTTTCTCTACGAATAACCCGTTTCAGATGCAAAAAGGCGCCAGTGGCGCCTTTTTTGTTGCGATTGGTGTGCGGATCAGGCTGCCAGTACCTTGCGGATCTCCTGGATGGAGAGCTTGTACTGACGAGGGCACTGACGCCATACAGTCAGCATCCGCTGGTATTTGTCGCGCATGGCGATGTCGCTGGAGAGCTCGTTGCACGGGCACTTGAGCTCGGGGAAGCGCTTGTCAACCTCCAGCAGGAAGCAGACGTAGTCAGCCAGTTCACGCTCCTGGCTGCGGCTGTAGCCGTTGAACTCCAGCCGACTGGCATTGATCTCGCCCTGATCGGCGGCATCCAGATTACCCCATGAGATGGCCAGTGCGTGGTGCAGCTCAAGGGTGTCGATCACCTCCTGGCAGGTCGCCAGATCCAGATGGCCGAAGCTCTTCTCCAGCTCGAGGATCTGCAGGCAGTAGCCGCGCTCGATGATGGTGCTGGCGCGCTGGTAGACGTCCGCTTTCTCCGGATTGAGTTTCGCCAGAATTTCGTACTGGTTGCTCAGGATCAAACGTTCAGTGTTGCTCATGTTCATGGGATATCTCGCTGGAAGATGATTCTGGGGTCACGTTAACCCATATATAAAATGAATTTTTTGATCTGGGCGGGGGAGTTGGTGAGAAAAATCCGTTGGCAAGGGGCGGCTGACCAGACAAAAAAGGCCTGCATGGCAGGCCTTTCAATGACGCAGGGGAGGGTTACCCCTTGAGGAAATCCAGTACCACCTGATGGTGATCGCTGGTTTTGAACTTGTCGAAGTGGTGGGCAATCTTGCCCTCTTCGTCGATCAGGAAGCTCTGACGGTGAATGCCGTCATACTCTTTGCCCATGAACTTCTTCGGGCCCCAGACGCCAAAGGCATCCGCGACGGCGTGGTCTTCATCAGCCAGCAGGGTGAAGTTGAGCTGGTCCCTCTCTTCAAACTTTTTCAGCCGTTTGGCCGGATCCGGGCTGATGCCAAGCACCACCACATTGAGGGCGGCCAGCTCGGCGTTCACATCGCGCAGGCTGCAGGCCTGGGTGGTGCAGCCGGGGGTCATCGCCTTGGGGTAGAAATAGACCAGCACCTTCTTGCCGCGCAGGCCAGCGAGGCTGACCTGATTGCCATTCTGGTCGGGCAGGGAGAAATCGGGGGCGGGGCTGCCAGCTTGTAGTGGTTGCATGGGGTCTCCTCGGGTAAAACGCCCTCAGGCGTGTTTGCGATTGACGATAAACTCGAACGATTCGGCACCCAGTTGACGACAGAATTCGGCGAAGGCGGTTTGCGAACCTTCCACTTCACCCTCTCTGGCCAGATTGAGCTGAAAACTGATCTTCAGCAGGTTGAACGGCTGCTGCTCCAGGGTCATGGATTGCATCGCCTGAATGTTCCAGCCATGTTCGCTGAAGAACTGGGTGCACTGGCTTACGATGCCGGGCTCGTCGCGGATCAACAGGTCGGCACTGGCGCGGACGTCATACTGCAGGGACTGGTGGCGTTCGGTGCGTTTCATCATGGTGATGAGATCCCACTCCTGGCTACGCAGGGGCAGGCTGATTTCGAGTTGCATCATGCTGTTCCAGTCGCCCGAGAGCAGCATGATAAAGGTAAATTCATTGCCGAAGATGCCAAGGCGGCTGTCCACAATGTTGCAACCACAGCCACTGACGTGGCGGGTCACTTCATTGACGATGCCAGGCCTGTCCGTGCCGATGGCCGTTACGACCAGGTAGTGAGTCATAAATCTTCTCTCGTCCGTTATTTCGTTGCGAAAGCCGCGCTGGCAAGCCAACCCTCCGGCCCTGATGACCACTCCCTGAGGGGCGCTGCCGACTTTCGTCCATTGCTTTTTGTTCCGGATGGTATCACGGCTTGCCCCCTCTCTCCCTTGTTTTTCAAAGGGGTCAGCTTTACCATTACGCCCCTGAAAATCGGGAGAAAAGTCCATGTTACGCGGTAGTATTGTTGCGCTCGTTACCCCCATGCTGGCTTCAGGTGAAGTCGATTGGGCCAGTCTGGCCAAGCTGGTCGACTATCATGTCAGCGCCGGGACCAGCGCCATTGTTGCGGTGGGTACCACAGGGGAATCGGTGACCCTGAGCGAGCAGGAGCATATCGCCGTCGTTGAAAAGACCGTTGAGTATGCCGCCGGACGCATTCCCGTCATCGCCGGTTGCGGCTCCAACAATACCGCCCATGCCATTGAATTGGCAAAGCGACTGGCCAAAACCGGCGTGGTGGCGGGTCTCTCGGTGACTCCTTACTACAACAAGCCCACTCAGGAAGGTCTCTATCGCCACTATTGTGCGATCGCCGAGGCTAGTGGTCTGCCCCAAATTCTTTATAATGTGCCCGGTCGCACCTGTTGCGATCTCAAACCGGAGACAGTGGCCCGTCTGGCCAAGGTTCCCGGCATTATCGGTTTGAAAGAGGCAACCGGCGATTTGAGCCGCACCCCGCTGCTGCGCGAGCTGTGCGGGCCGGAGTTTGCTCTCTACAGTGGCGACGATGCCACTGGTTGTGATTTTATGCTGCAAGGTGGCGATGGCGTGATTTCGGTCACCACCAATATTGCAGCGGCCCAGATGGCCGACATGTGTCGTGCTGCGCTGGCCGGCGATGCCGGGCAGGCGCATGACATCAACAATCTCTTGATGCCGTTGCACAAGACTCTGTTCTGCGAACCGAGCCCCACCCCGGTGAAATGGGCCTGTGCCCAACTGGGGTTGATTGCAACAGCCACCTTGCGCCTGCCGCTGGTTGACCTCACTCCCGAGGGCGAACAGCTGATGGCGCGAGCACTGACCACAGCGGAGTTGATGGCGAGTGTTTAAATCTAATGGAAAGGGAAATAGAGCCCGTCTGGTGCTGAGCGTTGCGACTGTGGCCGTATTGGCCGGTTGCAGCACCCCCCAGGATCGCAAAATGGCCAACCGCGACTTCGGTTATGAAGATGCCCGCCTCGAGGGCCGCGCGTTCTTGATCCCCGCAGGATTGAGTGCCCCCACCTTCAACAGCCAGTACGACATCCCGCCGCTTCCCGAGAGCAGCCGTGAAGGTGCCCTCGGCGCCCAGGTCGATGTGCGCCCACCCGCTCAACTGCTGACCGTGGTACCGGGCAGTCAGGTGGTGCAGACCGCAACCGAACCGACCGTTGCCTTCTATGCCCTGAGCACCAGCCAGAGCGTGGAGCGCGATACCTGGTCGTTCCTGATGAACTTCCTGGCCAAATACAAGGTCACCACCGAGAAGCTGGATCAGCAGGATGGCGTATTGCAGACCGGCTGGTTTGACAACACGGTTGCCCTCGATGGCTGGGGTGAAGATGACGAAGACTTCAAAATCCGTCAGCGTTACCAGTTCACCGTGCGCAACGACGCCCAGCGCCACGCCGTCAATATGTCGGTCCGGGTGCTGGATCACGAAGAGACCATCGATGGCGAGACCAGCAACAAGCTGACCCCTGCCGATGCCCAGCGCTATGCTGCGCGAGTTCTGAACCAGTTCTCGCTCTATTACGACAGCCAGCTGAAAGCCCGCGAGCAGCACAAGTCCAACGATGGCATGGGTCTGCAACTGGGTCTGGACAACAACGAGCTGAGCGCCTGGATTGCCGAAGGCTCCTTTGATCAGGTGTGGCGTCGCCTCAACCAGGTACTGCCTGCTTACGGTTTCACCATCAAGGATACCCAACAGTCTCTGGGCTGGATCGACGTCGAATACGAAGAGCCGGGCGCCGAGTTCTGGAAGGCGAAAGGGAGCGAGCCGTTCAAACTGGAGGAGGAGAAATACCGCTTCCAGCTTGGCGAAATGGCGGGAGGCAAGACCTCCATCACCCTGTTCGACAAGGACAAGAAGCCGGTATCGTCCGGGGTTATCTCCCAGATGTATATCAGCCTGTCCGAGGCGTTCGCCAAGGGGCTGGCCGATCAGGCAGCAGCAAAAGCAGAATAAATACAGGGGCCTTGTGCCCCTGTTTTGTTATCAAAATCCCCCTGAAAACGCGGGGATTTCGAGCAGTTTTCGATGATGCGAGCCCCCTTGCCAGCCCGTTGCAAACAGAGCGCGCAGGTGAGGAACTCGCGATGTTTACCCCCCCACAAACAGGAAGTGTTATTAGCCATGAGTCTTGCAGATCAAGTATTGGCGGTGAATGACGATTTGCCGATCCGTACCGATAAACCTGTCCATTCCGGCAAAGTGCGCAGCGTCTACTGGTTGACCCCCGAAGACAGTGCCCGGCTCATAAAAGAGAAAGGCTATGATGTGCCGGCCGATGCGCCCCTCGCCCTCATGGTGATCAGCGATCGCATCTCGGCCTTCGATTGCATCTGGCAAGGTGTGGATGGCCTGAACGGCGTGCCGGGCAAAGGGGCTGCGCTCAACGCCATCTCCAGCCACTGGTTCAAGCTGTTCAAGGAGAAGGGACTGGCCGACAGCCACATTCTGGATATTCCGCACCCCTTCGTCTGGATCGTGCAAAAAGCCCGTCCGGTGATGATCGAGGCGATTGCCCGCCAGTACATCACTGGCTCCATGTGGCGAGCCTACAAGGATGGCGAGCGCGAGTTTTGCGGCATCACCCTGCCGGAAGGGCTCAAAAAGGATCAGAAGCTGCCAGAGATCCTCATCACCCCTTCCACCAAGGGCGTGCTGAAAGGGCTGGATGGCGTGCCGGAAGCCGATGACGTCAACGTCTCCCGTGCCGATATCGAGCGCCACTACAAGGGCTTCAACTTCAGCAAGCCGGCCGATATCGACCGCTACGAAGTACTGCTCAAAGAGGGCTTTAACGTCATCAGCGACGCGCTGGCCGGGCTGGATCAGATCTTCGTCGATACCAAGTTCGAGTTTGGCTATGTCCACGATGCCGCCGGCAACGAAAAGCTGATCTACATGGACGAAGTGGGTACCCCCGACAGCTCCCGCATCTGGGATGGCGCCGCCCTGCGTGACGGCCAGATCGTCGAGAAGTCGAAAGAGGGTTTCCGTCAGTGGCTGCTCAACCACTTCCCGGATCCGGACATCCTGCTCAACAAGAACCGCATGCCGGAACGTTTCGCCCTGGCCCGCGACAACAAGCTGCCGACCGAAGTGATGATGGATATCTCCAACACCTACGTCGGGATCGCCGAGAAGATCATCGGCCACAAGCTGGCGCGTTCTGCCAATCCCAAGCAGGAGATCATCGAGGTGCTGCGCGATCAGTACGGTCTGATCGACTAAGGGTTGCTCTCTTTTTTGTCGACCAGAAACAAACGTTTGCTGTTGGCGACGTAGATAGGCCGATAAACAGACGGGCCCCATTGCGGGGCCCGTTTTTATTGCTGGTCTGGCGGCAAGCGAGCTGCGCTCAGCCGTTCACTCTGAACACCTGACCGGTCTGGATGCCCAACACCGACTTCTTGTAAGCCTGCGCTACCTTGGCGGCAGGCACCGGCACGAACCCCGGGAAGAAGTCAGCGTATTTGTCCATCGACTCCGCCAGCACGGTGGGGCTCACCACGTTGATGCGAAGGCCTCTGGGCAGCTCGCAGGCGGCCGCTTTCACAAAGTGATCGATGGCGCCGTTGACTGTGCTGGCGCTCACGCCCCAGTTGATCGGCTCTTCGCTCAGGATGCCGCTGATCAGGGTGATGGAACCTTTGTCGCTCAGGTGGGGGATAGCGGCACGGGTCAGGTTGATCTGGCCCATCAGCTTGCTCTGAAGCCCCACCTGCCACTGCTCGTCGGTCATCTCGGTCAGGCCGTTGAAGGCCACGCTGCCGCTGGCGACGACCAGCGCATCGAACTGCCCCAGCTTGGCAAACAGCGCCTTGATGGAGGCGGGATCGCGCATGTCGACCGTGGCATCGCCACAGCTGTGGCCTACCCGGATCACCTGATGATCTTTGGCAAGCAGTTCACTGACCGCGGAGCCGACGGTGCCGGAGGCACCCACAATCACAATTTTCATCTGCATCACTCCTGGTTGGGATGTGTCGATTCTAGCGCAACAGAAAATGCGAAAAAGCGCGTAAAATAAACCCATTGTTTCCATATTGGAGCTAATGATGGATATCGCCCATCTGGCCAGCTTTTATGAAGTGGTGCTGCGAGGCAGCTTTTCTGTCGCTGCCGATTCGCTGGGGGTCAGCAAGGGGATGCTGAGCCGCCATGTCAGCGCGCTGGAGTCCTCCCTCAATGCGCAATTGCTGCAGCGCACCACCCGCCGCCTCAGCCTGACCGAGGCGGGCAAGACCCTCTATCAGCAGGCGGGGGAGATCTTCGCGCTGGCACGGCAGGCGGAGCAGGATATTCAGGCGCTGACCGAAGAGGATGGCGGCCGGCTGCGCTTTACCTGCCCGGTCAGCACCGGCGATCGCATGGTAAGCGAGCTGCTGACCAGCTTTGCCGCGCTCTGCCCGGGGGTTGAGGTGGAACTCAACTTCACCAACCAGATGGTCGACATGAGTCAGGGGGAGAATGACATCGCCCTGCGCGCCATGAACGAGGTGCCGGACAATCTGGTGGCCCTGCCGCTCGGTCGGCTCAAGGATGTAGTGGTCGCCAGCCCCGAGTTGTTAGCGCGCGAGGGGCATCCTGCCACTCCCTATGAGCTGAGCGGGCGCAACTGCCTGTTGCAGGGGCACAATCCGGCCTGGGAGCAGTGGCACTTCATCCGTGAGGGGGAAGAGGCCCACATTCTGGTGCAGGGCAAGGTGCGGGCCAACCACTACAGCACAGTGCTGCAACTGGCGCGCGCCGGTATGGGCTATGCCAAGTGCCCGCTGATGCTGGTGGAATCGCTGCTGACGGCAGGAGCGCTGGTGACTGTGCTCGACGAGTGGCAGAGCGGCCTGCATCAGCTTCATGTGCTGCATGCCCAGCAGCGGCGGGTGCCGCGCAAGATCCGGCTGTTCAAGCAGGTGCTGGCCCAGTGGTTTGCCGAGCGGCCCCGCTACCTGCTCTGAGCGGCGTTATTTTTCTGTCATCTTCGGCTGCTACCCTGCGCCCATCATCGGCATCAGGAAGATCAGCGAGAATGAAGAGCAATAAGAGCAATAGAGGGTTGACCGGGTTTGTGCTGCTCTGTGCAGTCTTGGGGGCGGGCAGTGCGCAGGCTGCGGTGGAAGTGAAGGTGCCGGAGAATTTTCGCATCCTCGCAGTGAGCAGCGGCACCCTGCAGGATGAGCAGCATGCCACCCTGGCGGATGGCGAGCAGCAACTGCTGGTGCGCTTCGAAGGGGTGATCCCCAGTCGCAGCAGCAGCGAGAATGATCGGCAGGTACGCTCCGAGCCGCAGGTGGTGCGCTATCAGGGCAGCAATCAGCATTTGCAGCTGACGGCCAGCGTACCGGGAGACGAGCGGGGGATGCAGGCCTATGCCAAGGCTCCGGTGGTGGCATTGCAGGAGAATGGCCGTGCGCTTGCCATCCAGCAGGACGCGCTGGTGACCAGCGGCATGCTGCTCGGGGTGGATTGGAACGGCAAACTGGCTGAATACAACCGCAGCGGTGGCAAGGCGGCGCTGACGGCAGACGCTGTTGCTACGCAGCCAACGGCCACGCTTGCCGGTGGGGCGCAACCCGTTGTGGCAGCCAGCGAGCTGGAAGGGCAGTTGCAGCAGTTGTTCCTCCAGGCCGATCCGGCGCTGCGCAAGCGCTTTATCGGTTGGGCCGTGCCGCAGCTTTAAGTTTTCCGCCCGTTGCAGTAACGTGGACACTCCTTTTCAGGCGCTCCGTTCATCGTACTCAACGAGGTTTTCATGTTTGAATTGCATTCACGCCTGCAGGCAGATACCCGGTTGCTCGGGGATCTGCCTCTCTGCCGTGTCCTGCTGGCCAAAGAGAGCCAGTATCCCTGGCTGATCCTGGTGCCACGAGTGGCCGATTTGCGGGAAATTCACCATCTGGCGCCGGAGCAGCAGCAACAGCTGATGCAGGAGTCCTGCGCCGTCGCCACCCTGATGGAACAGGCTCTCAGCCCGGACAAGATCAACATCGGGGCGCTGGGCAATCTGGTGCCGCAACTCCACCTTCACCATGTCGCCCGCTTTGCGACGGATCGCGCCTGGCCAGGCCCCATCTGGGGCGCTCATCCGGTCGTGCCTTATGAGCCACAAGTTTTGGCCCAGCAGGCCGATATATGGCGTGCCCGGCTCGCCAAGCTGAGCGGTTTCACCCCTGTGGCTGCTGATAACGGAGTCAACTGAGAGGCATGTCGCTATTTCAGTCTCCGGGCCGCGCCATCTGTTAGAGTTATGGTATAGATAAGCCCATTTTCGATGTTCAGGAAGGTCCCATGATAGTGACAAGATCCGATGACGATGCCGTATTGACCACAGAGGATGTGCTGCTCAGCCTGTGCAACTCGGTGACGGACGTTTTGAGTGCCGCGACCATGAGTCAGGTGCGGTTTTCCGGCATGGTGCAGCGGATCAGCAAGACCTGCCTCAAGCCGGATATCGGTTGTTTCGTGCTGTTCGATGGCGGTTTTTCCGGTCTGGTGGTAATCAACTTCTCCGCCGCCGCCGCCATGGAGCTGTACGAGAGCTACATGCTGAGCATGGGGCTCTCCAAGGAGGATCTCGCCATCTCCCACACCTCTGATGAGGTGAGCAACGTGATGGGCGAGCTGATGAACCAGATCGTCGGCAGCTTCACCGTCAAGGTGGGCCGGGATCTGCAGACCCACATCACCCAAAACCAGCCGAAGATGCTGGCCCTCAACAAGCAGGTGATGCTGAGCGTCGATACCAATCTCGACAGCCCGGAGTCCCGCCGCGTCACCTTCTTCACCGCCCGCAATAACATCTTCTATCTGGAGCTGGCGATGGACAAAACCGAGTTCATCCGCATCCACAATGAGGGAATGGAGCATGAAGAGCTGGATCCCGATGCGCTGATCGCCCAGGCCAAACAGGATGCCGCCAAGCCGGTTCAGGCTGCGGCCCCGGTCGCCAACGATCACGACGATCTACTCGACTCTCTGGGTATTTGAGTCAAACGCCGGATAGCAACAAGGCCACCTTCGGGTGGCCTTGTTGTATCGGTGCGAACAACAGTTGTTAGAAGTTGTAGAGCAGGCCGGTGTTGAACATCACGGATTCAGAATCGTAGAAGTTGATGTCGGAATCGGACTTGGCATAGCCAGCGGTAAAGGTTGCTGAGAGCGGCGCGATACCGAACAGGCGGTGCCAGAAGAAGGTACCGGTCAGGGCAAACTCGTCGGAGTCGGCGTTTTGGCCAAAGATCGGGTTGGCCTCATCATATTTGGTCTGGCCCAGATAGGCGTTGCTGACGAAAGACCACTGGGAAGCGCGCATGCCGTAGGTCAACTGCAGGCCGTTGCTCTTGTAGCTTTGGGCGCTGCCATCCAGATCGGCTTGACGGTAGATAAAGGCTGGCTCCAGCATCTGACCGGGTGCCAGCTGCCATTTGTAGGAGAGGTCGAGGGCGTGGATCTTGCCGTTGCGATCCAGTTTGGCTGCTGTATCGGCGCCGTACTGGCTGCCGCTGCGCTCCTCATCCACCTCGATGTTGCGGGTGGTCAGGCTACCATTGAAGTTGCTACCCCAGATGCTGTCCCAGGCGAAGCGAACCCCTTTTGACTTGATATCGGTCGACTGACGGTCGACACCCACCGCGAAGGGATCGCTCCATTGCTCGGTCGGCATGGCATTAAAGACCACGGAGCCAGCTACGATGCCCTTGTCGCTCATCTCCTGACGGATACCGAGCTGCTGGGTGAAGTCGAAACGGATGGCATCCTGGATCAGGTTACCGAGGAAGACCTGGGTGCGGGTATCGGCAAAGGTGTAGCGGATATCGGCGTTGAGCAGCGGGGCAACGGCGGAGCTGCTCTCGGCACTGCCCAGTCCGCTCAGGCGGCGGTTTTCATCATCACCACTATAAAAATTCGATTCGTAATTGATGACACTGACCCCGCCAAGCAGGAAACCGGACCAGCCAGACTCCTTGGGTATTTCACCCAAATCAGCATAAGCACTATTTGCGACCAGCAGGCCCAGGCCCAGCAAGGTGGTATTGCGCATCGAATAACTCCTAAATTAAATGGTGGTGAATTTTTTCGGCCGGTGAGTATAAAGAAAAAACCTTAATGGCAACTGACTCAATATTGCCAATTATCCTAACCCACTCATTTCATTCGGCGAATCGTTAATTAATTGTGCGAGATTAAGAAGAGTTCACTCGGTTGTGCTGGTATTCTGTACCGCGAATATCGGGGGAAAACAATAAGATGAAACAGATTAAATCCTGGGCGCAATATTATGTCGATCTGATGACCAAGCTGGGACTGGTGCGCTTCAGCATGTTCCTGGCGGCGGGCATTATCGTGCTGGCGGTCGCCATCCAGATGGGGGTGACCCTGTTCCTGCGCGGCAATATCGATGTGATCGACTTCGTTCGCTCGGTCTTCTTTGGCCTGCTGGTGACCCCCTGGGCGGTCTATTTTCTCTCCATCGTGGTGGATCAGCTGGAGGATTCCCGTCAGCGACTGAGCAGGATGGTGCGCAAGCTGCAAGATATGCGCGAGCGGGATCTGGAGCTCAATACCCAGCTGCAGGAGAACATCAGCCGCCTCAACGCCCAGATTGCCGAGACCAACCGGGCCGAGAGTCTGCGTCTGCAGGCCATCGAGGATCTCGAGAATGAGGTGTTCCAGCGAGAGAAAGCCCAGCTTCATCTGGGGGAGCGTACTGCCCTGCTGCGCTCCTTTATCGACTGCTCCCCGGATCTGGTCTACTACCGCAACGAGGATGAGCAGTTCTCCGGCTGCAACCGCGCCATGGAGGAGCTGACCGGCAAGGTGGAGGCCGAGCTGATTGGTCTGACCCCGTTCGATGTCTACAAGCAGGAGATCGCCAACAAGGTGGTGGAGACCGACAAGCAGGTTTTTGCCAGCAACGAGCCGCTCACCTACGAGCAGTGGCTGGAGTATCCCGATGGCCGCAAGGCTTACTTCGAGCTGCGCAAGGTGCCCTTCTTCGACCGCTTCGGCAAGCGACTCGGCCTGCTCGGTTTTGGCCGCGATATCACCGAGCGCAAGCAGTATCAGGACAAGCTGGAGAAGGCGAGCCGCGACAAGACCACCTTCATCTCCACCATCAGCCACGAGCTGCGTACTCCGCTCAACGGCATCGTGGGCTTAAGCCGGATGCTGATGGATACCCCCCTCGATCCCAAGCAGCATCAGCAGCTCAAGACCATTCACCTGAGTGCGGTGACCCTTGGCAATATCTTCAACGACATCATCGACTTGGACAAACTGGATCGCCGTCGCCTCGAAATTGCGCCGACCCGCATCGATCTGCCCGCCTTCCTCGATGAGCTGGAGACCCTGTCGCGCATTCAGGCGGAGCAGAAGGGGCTCTATCTCCATTTCGATCGCGATGGCGACATGCCGCAATTTGTGATGGCTGACGGTACCCGCCTGCGTCAGGTACTGTGGAATCTGGTGGGCAACGCGGTCAAGTTTACCGATGAGGGGGGCGTCACCGTGCGTTGCCTCTCCCATCCCGCCGACGAGCCGGGCAAGCTGGCCCTGCACTTCGAGGTGGAGGATACCGGTATCGGTATCCCGCGCGCCCAGCAGGAGAAGATCTTCGCCATGTATTATCAGGTGCAGGGCAAGAAGCACGCCACCGGCACCGGCATTGGGCTCGCGGTCTCCCGTCAGCTGGTGCAGGCGATGGGTGGTCAACTCTATGTGGACAGCGATCCGGGCGAAGGCTCCTGCTTCACCGCCGAGCTGGAGGTAGCTTGCGCCGAGCCTGTGTTGCCAGAGCAGGAGGAGGAGATGCCCTCCCTTGATATCCTGCTGGTGGAGGATGTGGAGCTTAACGTGACGGTGGCCTGCGCCCTGCTGGGCAAGCTGGGTCATCAGGTGCAGGTGGCACGGGACGGCACCCAGGCGTTGGCGATGGCCAACCCGGATGATTTCGACCTCATTTTGCTCGATATCCAGCTGCCGGACATGACCGGCTTCGAGGTGGCGAAAACCCTGCTGGAGCGTTATGGCGACAGCCTGCCACCCATGGTGGCACTCACCGCCAACTCCACCGGCGATCGCCAGTACTACCGGGATCACGGCATGCAGGATGTGATTAACAAGCCGCTTGGCTCCAAAGCAGTGCGGGAGGTGATTGGTCACCTGTTTGCCGATCTGGCCGAGGATGAAGCGGACGAGCAGGCGGATGCGGGCAATCAGGATGCCCTGCTGGATATCCCCTTCCTCACCGATTACGCCGATACCGTGGGCAAGCCGGTGCTGCTCTCCAGCGTTGAGCTGTTCGAGAAGATGATGCCGGACTACATGGCGGTGCTCGACTCCAATATGATCGCCCGGGATCAAGCTGGGGTGGTGGAAGAGGCACACAAGATAAAAGGGGCGGCAGGCTCCATTGGCCTGCGCCGATTGCAGCAGACGGCCCAGCTGATCCAGAGCCCGGATCACCCCGCCTGGTGGGAGAACGTAGAGGACTGGATTGAGACGCTGCGCCGCGAATATCCGGGCGATATCGCCCGTCTGCGGCGCTGGTTGCTGTCTTGAGGCTGGAGGTTGTCTTGAGTCTGATGGAAGTTGCTGGCAAGGAGCTGCGAGATGTATAGCCGTTTGATTACCCCCGCGCGCATCCACCCCTGGGGGGACGAGGATCTGCTGGAGGCGACCGAGCAGGATCGCGCCCGTATCGTGCAGGCCGCGCCGGTACGCCGGTTGCAGCAGAAGACCCAGGTCTTTCCGCTCGATGTGAAGGCCTCGGTGCGCAGTCGCCTCACCCACTCGCTGGAGGTGCAGGAGACCGGCCGCCAGATCAGCCGCCGCATTCTGGCCGCCTTGCCAGTCGGGATGGTCTGTGAAGGGGCTTTTATCAATCTGGTGGAGATGTCCTGCCTGCTTCATGACGTGGGCAACCCGCCGTTTGGCCACTTTGGCGAGCAGGTGATGAGCCAGTGGCTCGGCGAGATGCTTGATCCCCTCTATCAGCAGGCGCTGGCGCAGCCCCCCTCGGCCCAGTGGGCGGAATTGCGTCAGGACCTGCAACTGTTTGATGGCAACGCCCAGAGTCTGCGGCTGGTGCACAGCCTGCACGAGCTTAACCTGACGCTCGGACAACTGGCGGCGCTCTGCAAATACCCGCAGCAGCCCCAGCCCGGGGTGAGCTATGGTCAGCATCATGGCTGGAGCAGCAAACGAGGCATCTTCTTTAGCGAGCAGCCGCTCTACCGTGCCCTCGGCCAGAGTCTGGGATTGGCCCCCGGTTGCCGTCATCCGCTGGTCTACATCATGGAGGCGGCCGATGACATCTCCTACTGCATCGCCGATCTGGAAGATGCGGTAGACCGACGGATCCTGACTCAGGGTGAACTGCTGGCGGCGCTGCGAGCTGCTGACCAGAGTGACTACATGGGCACCTTGCTGGATGATGCGCTTGCCAGTGGTCGGGGCTTTTTCCCCCATTTTCGCCAGCAGCTGACCCGGGATCTGGTGGCGTTGGCGGCGCAGAGCTATGTCAGCGAACATCAGGCCATTTTGCAGGGCTCCTATCCGCAAGCGCTGCTGCATGGCCAGGCGCCGGCGGCGCGGGTGCTCGATATCCTCAAGCGGGTGGCCCGTGAGCTGGTCTTTATGCGCCCCGAGGTGGAAGCGCTTGAGCTGGAGGGGTATGCGGCGCTGCGCGGGGTGCTGACCAGTTATGCCTGCCTGTTGTCGCTGCCAGCGCCACAGTTTGCCCGTCTGCTGGCCGGGGAGGGGAGTCAGACGCTTTTCTTTGCGCGCCGCCTCTATCACCGTCTCTCGGCCCGCCATCTCAAGGCCTATCGATTGGCGATCGCCACCCCGGATCCGCGCTTTGCCTGCCAGAACGAGCAGGAGTGGTATTACCGGGTGCGGCTGCTGCTCGATTATGTCAGCGGCATGACGGATACCTATGTACTGGAAGAGTACCGGCTACTCTCGGGGATCTGATGCCCCAAGCTCCCTGTCGGGCAGCATAAAATGCCGTAAAAACGTTTAAAAAGGAGTCGCAAGAGGCTTGTTTTAAATTCGGATATTTTTTAGACTTCTGCAACCTGTTCAACTTTTACCCGGTAAGGAGACGAAAATGCAACATCTGATGCTTAATATTGCATTCTCTCGCGGCACTGCGTGCGGCGTGAAATCTCGTGCTCTTTTACCGCGTGGCGTAAACAGGTAACCCCTGTCTTTTTATCACCCGCGGTTCGTCCCGCAGGGTGATATCCACTTTCTCCGGGAGAACCGCATGTTCAACTGGAGAATGTCATGTCTATCGAACTGGTTTTACTGCGCAGTGTTGAATCCTTGGTCCAGAGAAGGATTGCCCGGGTCGAGCGTCGTCTCGTGCAGGTCAATCTGTCGCCCGCCCTGCTCAGGGATATCGGGCTGGAAGGATATCAGGGTCAAATTGCCCTCGTTCGCGAGCGGGAGTATCAAACCGGCTTCCGCCTCGGGAATCGAATAACCTGATCGCGAAGGGGAGAATAAGATCCCCCTCGCTAGTGAAATGGCAGGCTGCATGCCTGCCATTTTTCCATCTTGCGGTTGATTCCAGGTTCACATGTTGGTGACTCAGTATTATCCTCTCCGCCCTCTTTGTAACAGCTGCGATTGTTTTCTCGCCTTGCGTCGTCAGGATCTGCAAGATTAGAGGTGGCAGCCCTATCTGTTTTACTCATCAGGACAAGATCTTATGCCACTCCTTCGTCAGCTTTTTCTTCCCATTTTGCTGTTGTTTTCGGGCATGTTGGCTGTTGCGGCTCCCCAACCGCAAGATGAGAGCACAAGTAACGAGATTTCTGCACAAAAGGAGCTGCTGGTTGGGGTTCCCCGTGGCGGCTATCTCCCTTTCATCTATCAACTCCCCAACCAGCGTTATGCCGGTCCGCTCAAGGAGCTGGCCTCGCGCATTGCAGCCGAAATGGGCGTGTCATTGCGTTATATCCCCTACAACTCCTACGTGGATGCCCAGATTGCTCTCCAAGGCGGCCAGATCGATGCATTAATCGGGGTCGAACGTAATGCTCTTGAATTGAAGGGGATAAACCCTATTGGCAGTATCGGTTCTTATGCTCGCTCCATTTTAATGCATACCCCGGATCAGCGATTGACCCTGGAGCAGGCGCGCAAGTTACGCTGGGTCTGTATTCGCGGGTTTGGCAGTTGCACTGAGTTGGATCGTTTGGGGATCTCTGGTGTAACTGAGCTTGAGAGCCGTGACGAGGCGACCTATATGGTCAAGCTGGGCGCTGTCGATGCATATCTTGATTTGGAACCCATTGTTTCCCTTAAGATGGAGAGAATGCCTGCATCAATGGGGGTTGTCGCTCCTGGGTGGCTTTCTGGCAGCACGCTGACGATGGCGACCAGCTCCCGCCAGCCAGAGCTGAGCGAGAAGCTTTGGCAGGCATATCAACGGATACCCGTTGCAGACTCACGATTACGGTTGCATCAGAAAAATGAACGCGCCAACGCTGGTCTGTTGCTGGAACCAGATGAGGCTATTTGGCTGAAGCAGAGAAACAGGGTCATCAAGTTCGCCGTTGCCCCCGGATTTGCCGGCATCAGCGAAATCGATGACGAAGGTGAATTGCATGGCTATACGGCAGACCTGATGAAGTTATTGAGTCTGCGCTCCGGGATCCGCTTTGAGCTGGCGTCGACAAATACCTGGCAGGAGTCACTTAAACTGCTGAAAGAGCACAAAGTGGACCTTATTCCCTTGATGACACCGCTCAAGGATCGTCAGTCCTTTGCCTCTTTTACCTCCTCCTATCTGAAGTTCGACAGCTATGTCGTAGCCAGACACGGTGCTCGCCCGCTGAAGTCGCTGGTCGAGCTGAAAGGGCGTCTGATTGGTGGTGTGACGGGTTCTTACGAAGCCTCTCTCATTCACGCGCTGGGCGCCAATATTATCGAAGTAGGCAAAGATGCCGATTTACTGACCTTGCTTGATACTGGGCGAGCCGAATATGTGCTGTTGACCATGACCAATCTGGGACAGCAGGCGATGAAGGGTTTCAATGATAAGTATCAGGTAGTGCTGAGCTCCCCCGAATTTTCCGTACCTATCAGTATGGCCGTCGATAATGCTCAGCCCGAGTTGCTCCACATCATGGACAAGTTGCTGCTGACCATCACAGATGAGGAGTGGCAACTGCTGGAACGACGCTGGCTCAATGTGTCGGTCAATATCGAGTCTGATTACACCCTGATTTACAAATGGTTGGCCATAGGGGGGGGCGCCTTGCTCGTCAGCGGTTTGTTGGTGATGTTCTGGGCTCGCAGTTTGCGTCGCCAGATTGCGCAGCGGAAAATCGCAGAGGACAAGCTGAATGAACAGTTGCTGTTTGTGCAGACCTTACTCAACTCACTGCCAACCATGGTGGCGCTACGTGATAGCGAGCAGCGGATCACCTTGTGCAATCAGGCCTATCGCGATGCTTTCCTTGGTGCTGGCAGTAGCAGTGAGGAGCTGCAAAACATGCCCGAGACACTCAGAAACAGTGTGTTGGAAGAAGAGCGTTTGGTGTGGCAGACAGGACAGGATCTGGAGGGGGCAGGCAGTAACCTGCGAGCTGATGGTACGCCCTGCCATGTTATCTATGCCAAACGCCCTTATCGCGATCCCGATGGCAATATGCTAGGGGTGTTGACAGTACTGACCGATGTCAGCCGGATCAAGGAGGCGGAGGAGCGCGCCCGTCAGGCTGAAAATCGCCTTACCCAGATTACCGACAGCATGCCTGGGGTGGTCTATCAGTATTTGTGGCAAGGGCCGGGCAAGGGGCGCTTTCTTTATGCCTCTCAGGGGGCCAACGAGATTCTGGGGGTATCTCACCAGGATTTATTTAACGCTGAATCGGGTGGTGAGGTATTTGGCTTTACCGAACAGGCCCTGCAGGAGTTTGTCAGCAAGGTGGCCAATCATGCCGAGACTCTGGCGCCCCTCGATCTGGAGGTCAAGGTAGAGCGACCTGATGGAGATCGCTATCTGCAAGTGCGTGGCAACTTTGTCAGACAGGAGCAGCAGGCACTGATCCTTAATGGGGTGATTCAGGACATCACTGCCCTCAAGCAACAGGAATATGAGTTGCGCGAAGCTCGCGCCTATGCCGAGCAGGCGATGCAGGCTCGCAGCCGCTTTTTGGCAACCATGAGCCATGAACTACGAACACCCATTTCAGGCATGCATGGCATGCTCGAATTGCTGCAAATGAGCGAGCTCAACGACGACCAGCGTTTTATGGTGCGCAATGTGGTCACCTCGACCAATAACCTGCTCTATCTGGTCAATGACATCCTCGATTTTTCCAAGATAGAAGCGGGTCAGTTGCAGTTGAATTACCAGAGCAGCCGGTTGCAAACGGTGATCTGCGATGCCATTCGTGGCCACGCGGCACTGGCTCATAACAAGGGGCTCAACGTGGTGCTGGAGTGGGAGCATCATGTGCCGGATTGGGCCGACATCGACGGGGTACGTATCGGTCAGGTCATCTCCAACCTGCTCAATAATGCGGTGAAGTTTACCGAACAAGGGGGTATTACGATTCGGGTCAGCTACCTGAGCGAGCAACTGACCATCAGTGTCAGTGACACCGGTATCGGGATCGCCGAAGAGAAGCAGGCGCTGCTGTTCACGCCTTTTGAGCAGGTGGAGTCAGATATCAACCGTCGTTTTGGTGGCACCGGCTTGGGGTTGGCAATCTGTGAGCAGCTGGTATGCAAAATGGGGGGGGCACTGACACTGACCAGCAAGGCAGGAGAGGGCTCCTGCTTCCGCTTTACCGTGCCGCTAACCAATCCGCAGTGGGATCCCCCTGCTCTGGCTGACACAGAATGGTGGTTTTTCAGCGATGACACCAACCTCGAAGCGGCCATGGTACGGCAGGGGGCCAAGCTCAGGTACTTGGGGGCCAATGAGCTCAGTCGCTCACTGGAAGGGTTGCTGTTGGCCGATCAACTGTGGCTTGAGCAAGCGCTGGGGGGGGAATGGCAAAGCTGGCTGCAACACTCTGCGCTGAAGGGGATCATAGCGTCACCCGATGAGGCGTTACGGGGTCGGATTGGTGAACAGAAATGGTGGCGCCTGGGTCTATCTCCTCTCTATCCGGATCTTCTGCTGGAGAGCTGCCACGAATTGCTACAGGAGCGGGTCACACCGCACCTCCCAGCGCTTGCAGAGAAGCTGGGTGGCAAAGTACTGGTGGCCGATGATCATCCGGTCAATCGTGCCTTGCTGGCACGGCAGTTGGCCATTCTTGGTATCGAGGCTCAGGTCGTGGAAGATGGCGAGAAGGCTCTGCGGGCCTGGCAGGGACAGCAATTCTCCCTGCTGTTGACTGATTGCCATATGCCGGTGATGGATGGTTATGCCCTGACCAAGGCGCTGCGGGCTGCGGGAGTGACGGCCCCCATCATAGGGGTAACGGCAGATACGTCAGAAGAGGCGAGTGCTCGTATGGTAGAGGCAGGCATGAGTGACATGCTACTGAAGCCCTACCCGCTGGATATCTTGCGCCAGATGCTGGCCCATTGGCTGGCAGAGAGGACGCCAACCAGAAGCGCGGTTGCGCCCGTTGATGGGGCTGCAGGCATGCAAGCTGAGCGCTGGTTGGCGCTCTTTGGTGACGAGCTGACCGCGCGAGCCATGGCGGTGGAGTATCTCGATTCCAACCGGCAGGATGGCGAGGCCATGATGGCAGCACTGATTTGTCATGATGCCAGCGCCTTGGTAGAGACCGCCCACCGGATCAAGGGGGCAGCCCGAATGGTCGGGTTGGAGGAGCTTGCCAGTCAGGCCGCCATGCTGGAATCGGCAGCGCGATTGAAGCGGCTCGACGAACTCGACGATCTGGTCAGCACAGTGCAGAGGTTGATGACGGCGATTGCCCACGACATTGGATTATGGCTCGATGAAAAAAGCACAACATGAGTTGGTCATCATGGTCGTGGAAGACCATGGATTTCAGCGCAAGGCGCTGCTGCACCAGATCCGCAGCTTGGGTTACCAGAATCTGCTGGAAGCGGTTGATGGTGTCGAGGCATTGGCGCTTAGCCAGCAACACAACGTCGATATCCTGTTTTGTGATCTGCGAATGCCCGGAATGGATGGCATGGCGCTGTTGCGACGCCTGTCGCTGGGTGGTTTTCAGGGCGGCATTATCCTCTCCAGTGCGCTTGAGGGGGATGTGGTGGAAGCCGTATTGCGTATGAGTGCCGCTTATGGCCTGCAGGTGCTCGGTCGCATAGAGAAACCCTCAACGCCGCAGCAGCTCCAGCGGCTTATCCAGGCTTGGTCACCTCGGCAGGAACCCGTCAGGGAGGAAGAGGGGCACAGAATAGGACTCAATGAGTTGCGTCGTGCGATCGAGCAAGATCAACTGCTGCCCTGGTATCAGCCCAAGGTGAGTTTTGCATCCGGCGAATGGGTCGGGATGGAGGCGCTGGCCCGCTGGCAACACCCCGAGTTTGGCCTGATCCCGCCCGGGCGTTTTATTTCACTGGCGGAGCACAACGGGCTTATCGATCCGTTGACCGAGGTGATCATCAGCAAATCTCTGAGTGATGGCCATTTATGGGAGGAAACCGGGTTGTCACTCAATCTGTCGATGAACCTCTCCACCACCTCGCTCATTGAAGGGGATCTCTGCAACTTATTGATTGATCAGTGCAAGCGCTGGAGTATCAATCCTGAACTCATCACCCTGGAGGTGACCGAGAGCGCATTCGTGCAGGATCTGGGCAAGTCTCTGGAGGTGCTGACCCGGCTGAGGATGCATGGTTTTGGCCTCTCCATAGATGATTTTGGTACCGGCTACTCCTCGATGCAGCAGCTGGCACTGTTGCCGTTCACCGAACTCAAGCTGGATCGCTCCTTTGTCGATCGCTGCCATGCCGATCCGTCACGTTTGGCTATCATCGAGTCCAGTATCGAGTTGGCCCGCAAGCTGGGGCTGAAGTCGGTGGCGGAAGGGGTAGAGGATGAGGCTACCTGGCGAGTGCTGGCCCAGCTCGGTTGTGACCTCTGTCAGGGATTTTTCTCTGCCCGCCCGATGCCGCGCAGTGAATTGGCTAATTGGCACCGGACTTGGCAAGATAGATTGCCTACACTGATATCTATCTGATTCTGTTGGCTGGATCCCTCCGTTTGAACAAGGATGTTCATGAAAATCTCAAGCAAGTTGCTGCTCAGCTTCGGTTTTATCAACCTGCTGATCCTGCTCTCCTCCACGCTGGTCTATTACCGGCTGACCCAGATCAATCAGGCCCAACACACCCTGCTGGAGCAGGCGCTGCCCGCCTTGCAGCGGGATGAGGCGAGCCAGAAGGCGCTGGTGGCCACCGTTTCTGCCCTGCGTGGCTATCTGATCCTCGGCAAGGATCCGGCTCAGGCCTCCCGCCTCAAGCAGGAGTGGGAGTCGGCCTGGCAGGCCATTGCCCATCAGGCCTTCAGTCCGACGCTCGCCAAGTCTCTCGAGACCTTCAAAAGCCATCAGGAGAAGGTGTGGACTATCGCCCAGAGCGAAGAGAATCTGCCCGCTCACACCCTGATGCTGCAGGAGGCGGGGCCGTTGGCTGAGGCGGCGCTCGATCAGTTGCAATCCTTTGCCAATGAAGAAGTTGGCACTCCGCAGGATCAACTCTCCGGCGATCGCCGCATGCTGCTCAAGCAGGTGGGAGATGCCTACAACAGCCTCGCCAACGCCCTCTCCGCACTGCGAGATTTTCTCATCTCAGGCGATCCCGAATACCGCAGCAAATATCAGGATTACTACCAGTTTCACCAGCAGCGGGTGGCTGAGGTTAAACAGCAAGTTGCGCTCTTTACCGACACCCAGCAGAGCCTCTGGCAGCTGTTTGAAGAGATGGCGACCCCTTTCTCCGAGCTGGTGGGGCAGGTGATCGAGAAGCGCCAGGCGCCGGATTGGGATCAGGCAAACTACCTGATGGCCACCGACATCGAGCCGATGCAGTCCAGCCTCAGCGAGCAGCTGGTCCAGCAGGTGGGGAAAACCCGCGCCGAGGTGGATCAGATTTCGGCGCAGATGACCCGCGCCGGGAGGGCCATCAACCAGACACTGCTGTTGGCTACCGGCAGCGCCATCGTGCTTGGCATGGTGGTCGCATGGCTCTTTAGTCGCCGTCTGACCCGTGACATTGCCTGTCTGGTGAACCGAGCGGGGCAGGTTGCGGATGGTCGGCTGGCGGCCGAGCCCTTGCCAATCACAGGGCAGGATGAGTTGGGAGAATTGACTGGTTCCATCAACCGGATGTCTGCCCAGTTACATCATCTGGTCGGGGAGTTGCAGGGGGCTGTGGGGCAGGTCGAGGTGGCCTGTCTCGATGTGGGCAGCACTACCAGAGCCATAGTGGCGGATCTGACGGAGCAGGATCAGCGGGTCGATGCGGTGGCGGCGGCTATCGATCAGATGTCGGTTAGCGCCCGTGATGTGGCTGGTAACATTGCCGGTGTGGCGGATGGTGCCCATCAGGTGCGGCAGCAGACCCGTCAGGGAGAGGCCGCGCTGGCACGAATGAGCGATACCATGCAGCAGATTGCCGCCATGATTGGACAGGCCAACGAAGCCATGGGGCTGCTGGAGCATCAGAGTGAACAGGTGGGGCAGATCACCGAGGTGATCGCCACTATAGCCGAGCAGACCAATCTGCTGGCACTCAATGCGGCGATAGAAGCGGCGCGGGCAGGCGAGCAGGGCCGAGGTTTTGCGGTGGTGGCCGATGAGGTACGCCTGCTGGCGACCCGCACCCATCAATCCACCGCCGAGATCAGCCAGACTATTGCGGCCATCTCCCAGCAGACTCGCCAGACGGTGAGTACCGTCAGCAGCGGTACCCGGTTGGTAGAGCAAGGCCGGGATGCTGTTGGATTGGTGACCGATACCCTGAGTGCCATGAACCAGCTGGTGCAGTCGCTGTCGGGCCAGCTGGAGGCCATTTCGGTGGCAACCGAGCAGCAGTCGCGGGTGGCCGCCGAGGTATCCGGGACTGTCGATGACATTGCTGCGCTCAGTCGGCAATCTTGTCAGCGTAGTCAGCAGGGGGAGGAGATCGTAGCCAGACTGGCTGGTGATACCGGCAAGCTGAAGGCGGTCATCACCCGCTTTGATCTTGATACGTGAGATGGCGGGATCATCCCGCCATTGCTACTGTCATGCACCGATCCGTCTGGCCCGTGGGTTTAATCCAGACGTCTGAAGGTGTGGTTGTCGAAGCTGCTGGTGGTCTCCCGGTTGAGCAGGCTGACCAGCAAAATCGCCCGTTTCTCTCCATCCGGCTCCATATAGATGGCTTCGAAGCCGGCAAGCGGCCCCTCTTCAATCAGCACCTTGTCGCCCGAGCAGGGCAGGCTGGCGTAGCTGGCTCTCGCCTCATCGCTGTCATCGCGACTCATCAGCTGATAGACCAGCTTGCTGCTGATGGGGGTCCATTCACTGCCAAAGTGGATGATCCGGCTGATGCCGCGGGTCGATTTCAGGGTGACCGGTGTCACCTCTTCCAAATCAACGAAGATAAACAGATAGTTGGGGAACATGGGTTCCCGTACCGGAACTCGCTTGCCCCGGCGCAGCTTCTCGATCTCCACCATGGGGTAATAGGATTCGATACCCTGGGCATCGAGGTGGGCGCGGGCGCGGGCCTCTTCTTTTGGCTTGCAGTAGGCCAGATACCATTTTTTCATGTTATGAGTATGTTCGTGTTGCCGTGCTCGCGGATATGATAGCGGCGCCAATAAAAAAGGCCACGCATTGCGTGGCCTTTTTTGCCGAGTGTGTCCCGTCCTGAATATGGTTTACACCTTTCCCCCCAATAAATGGAGAGCCCGATGGGACAAGGTGTGAAACGGACACAGCGCGATTACTCTCTG
>NZ_JBFOCS010000014.1:0-8261 GCF_040907905.1 Aeromonas sp. s13
GTGCGTCAGGTTCGACTGCGACAACCTCGGGTGGGCACTCGCAAGCTGCATTATCTGCTGCAGGGTCAGGATGATGACGGGCTCAAGGTCGGGCGGGACAGGCTGTTTCAGATATTGGCCGAGCACCGCCTGCTGGTGCAGCCCAGACGGGCGTATCACAAGACCACCCACAGTTTTCACCGTTTCTACCGTCATCCCAACTTGCTCAAGGCGGGGCCAGAGCAGGTCACCCCGGTGGCCCCGGAGCAAGTCTGGGTCGCAGATATCACCTATCTGCCAGCCAGGAGCGGGCCGCTGTACCTGAGCCTGGTGACGGATGCGTACTCACGCAAGATAGTAGGCCACCACGTACACGAAGGAATGCACGCGGAGTCGGTGGCGATGGCGTTCAAGAAAGCACTGAAGCAACGGCGTGGCGGCGGTGAACTCATCCATCACTCGGACCGCGGCGTACAGTATTGCTCGGGGCTGTATCAGTCATTACATGAACGGTACGGGGTGAAATGCTCGATGACGGATGGGTATGACTGTTACCAGAATGGGTTGGCGGAGCGGGTGAACGGGATTTTGAAAGGAGAGTTATTGCTGCAAAGCCCGCAGGATTTGACACAAGCGCGGGAAATGGTGCGTGAAGCGGTGGATATTTGGCCGCATCATGCGTTGAAATACAGAACCCCCGATGCGGTGCATAGGGGGTTCTGAGTAGAGAAATGCTAGTTGAAAATGTGTAAACCTATTTCAGGACTAGACAATATACTGATCATGACTTATAGCGATAACCATCAGAAATAGATATGAAAAACTGGATTGGTGATCTGATTATCAGCGTTTTTCAAGATAGTTGTGCCGTAAACCTGTTTTAAGCCGCCTGTTTTTGCTCTGGTTCGGACCGCTCAGGGGTCAGCATCACGGAGTCCAGTCTCTGCCAGTCGGGTAAGTCTGATTGGTATTGCATTTGTCAACCCGCTCTCGGTGAATGGTTACACTTCAAGTTGGTCCCCAAGACCAGAACCAGATGGATACAATGAGACATCAAAATAACTCAATTGTCTCTCATATACTTTTGCAAAGTTTTTTGATCCACCTTCAATGCTTCTGCGGCTTTAACCCATGTACCGAATTGCTTTTTGGCAGCTGTTGCAAATTCCTTATGAAACGCTTTCGTTAACTCATCCTTAGTTGTCTTGGATAAATCACCAAATGCAAACCTTGTGTCAGGACTATCCTCCTGGATAACAGGCTCGCCCAACGAAGCTAATGAGCTAGAGATTGCCAACTCTGTAGTTTGAGAGCTCAAAAAAGCACAAGACATGTATGCCAGCTTTTTTAGGTCACGCAAGTTACCTGGTAAATATGCCGAGTTAAAAAACTGGATTAACTCATTTGACACTGGAGCTTCCGCAGGCAGATTGGGGTTAACATTAACTTCCTGCCAGATTCTTTGCCAATCCGACAAAATATCTTCTCTGCATGCACGAAGTGGAGGTATTGTTATTGTTAGCATGGATACACGATCAAAGAAATCAGCATCGAGTATCGTTGCCAATTGCTCAAGTGATTTATTACTCGCACAAACTAGCTCGAAGTCAGATGCTTCCTCAATGTCACTTCCAACAGGGCGAAAACTGTGATGGTTATCTTGAAGCACTCGAACCAGCTTTCGCTGAACCGAAGTTGGTAAATCTTGTATCTCATCCAAGAACAATACTTTTCCATTTGCTTCTTTCAAAAGCCCATTGCGATTCTTTTCCGCCCCAGTGAACGCCCCTTTTACGTGGCCAAACAACATACTATCAACTACTTGAGAATCTAGTCCTCCACATGCGAGCGTAACAACCTGCTTTTGCTTTACCCTACCGACAACGGTTTCAATTAGTCTCGTTTTCCCTGTACCACGTTCACCCAGTACAAGTAACGGAGCTTTGGGAACGCAAGAGAACTGCTTTAACGTTTGTAATGCATTCTGCCTTGCTTTTGATTTAGGGTCTAAATCGTAAAGGGCGTAACCGCTCTCTGAACTTGAAATAGCAGAGATCTCTGCCAGATACGTGTTTACACTGAAATCAACTTTGACAATGCTGGTTCTTTTGGTATCGGGGTTATATTGTGATGACCAGAGGATTGTTTCGCGTGGAAAATGCCCCCGAGCATGAAGAATCAACCAAACAGCATGCATCGCCGGAGTTCCCGGCGATACATTGATATGAAGATGCTGTTCAAGCTTTAGCTCTGGAATAATCTCAGATTCTATTGCGTGATAAATTTCGTTGTGATCAGCTGGGTTCTCGATAGCTACAGTTCGAAAGGTAATCTGTATATCGCCAAATTCATGCTCTTTGTACAGACTGTTATCCCCAGCTGACTGAGTAAGCACAATTACTTTGCCAACATAAACTTTACGATTCTTAAGCCGCTTTAACGCTTCGTCTAATACCTCAACCCCAGCTCTTTTTGAGTGCCAACAAAGCAGCGTGTTTTTGTTATCCAAAGTTACGCCTCCAATACAATTAGGGCGTTTGGCAATTCACTTTGCTTCAGCCTTGTTGCCATGGCAAGTTCGGATTCTTGACGAACCGTAATAGCTAACTGTTTTTTTGTCAGTCGAACAACCTTTGGCTCATAACTTTCTCTAGGCGATCCTGAATCCTGCTTCTTAGAAGTTTCATCCTTAGCCGTTAAAGGTTTGAAATACTCTGGACTGGCGTTAGTGATAACTGGTGGCTCTATACGCCATTTATACTCAATCTTGTGCGAGGTTTTTTCCCGCCAGTTTGCATTGGGTATTTTTTGGTGCTTATCCATATCAGACAAACAATCTGCTTTTATAGGAGATAACTCAATAATGTCTACTTCGCTGACAGAGTACCTCTTGAATATATTATTTTCCCAAGCTTCAAAACCACCAGAAATCATCCCTAGACTCATATCTATGTGCAATTGATTATGGCTATTAGTTAAAAACACATCGAAGCAATTCATCAGCTCTTTTACCTGAGTACCAGTGAGCTTTACGCCTAACTCAAAGCCTTGATCCATACCATGCGCTTGAAAATTGGCCGACATCACCATGCCATGCATTCCATCTACTACAATCGCTTTGGCATGTAGCCATTTAAAACACATCACCGATGCACCAGCCTGTTTCATAGCCAACAACGCTGGCATGGCTGCGGGTCTTTGGCGAGATAGTATGGTGACTTTTAGCCCCGACTTCGCACGTTCACATATTGATTTTACAAGCTGATGGTCCTCTTGCCATCCAAAACTCGATATGATGAGTTCATTTTCCGCTTGATTGATCAACGCTAATGCGTGTTCCCTAATTCGAGCGTCTTCACTCGATGTGACCAGTATTTCAGTTAATTCCCTTGGATATCTGACATTGCCCGGCGACTTATATGCTGAGAATTCACCACGGCTTGTCATATGGTGCTGCGCACTCTCGAAGATTGCCCAACGGAACACATTCACGATCTCAGCTATTTGATGGCGTGAAAGCGAGACCCCCAACTCTTCATTTCGTAAAAGAGCTTCTTCTGTAAGGTTTGCCGTTAAAAGCAACCCTTTAGCATTACCAGTTTCATGTAATGCATCTATAACAACGGCTTTTGCGTGGAAATGCGGCGCAGATGCAAAGTGAACATGTCCAGACAATTTATTTAACATTTCCTTATGCTGCACAAGACACTTCTTACCAAAGTCATCGTCAGGCACATCGCCATCAAGACGAGTCTCACATGCCAATAGTATGTACACACGAACTTTGCGCTTTGCAGCTTTTAGGACAGCAGATTCGACATTCTCATCAGCAAGCAAAAACGTACTAAGAATAACCGAGTGCTCGGCATTATCGATTAATTCGACAACTCTTGATTGGAGCTCATTGCAGAACAAAGAGCTATTAATAGGTTGCGGAGCAGATACCTGTTTAGGTAAAACAGGCAAAAGCACAGGGGGCAACTTGGTATTTGATTGATCAACAATCTTGGTTTCTGTCTTAGTAAACTTTTCAATTAGATTCATCACTATTATTCCTTATAGGTTCCAATCATGGGCAGCAATTACATGCCAGGTACGCTGATTTTGCTGGTCTTCCTCAATCCAAAACTGATTTGCCAGTTCAGCCCTATCAGGTAGTGTAAAATTCCAATCTCTAAAAGGTTCGAGTGCTTTCTCTCTCCAAATTTGGTATTTGCTATTAGTGGCGTACATATTGATATTTTTCTCTAATCTCCATTCAGACCACTTTCTAGCATCAAATTCAGTCAATGATGATATAGAAATATTGTGTAACTTCATCGCATCAAACGAGCCCAACTTGTGAACAGATGGTCTTTTTACACTTACCGAGCGTTTCATATTGATTCGCTCAGATTCAGTAGTATTTTCGAAAACCACTGACAAGATTTCAGTTTGCTCATCCCATTGTTCAAGCAAGCCCTCACTATGCAGAAGTACTTTCAAAACTTGCTGACGGTTGATTGGTTCAACCCGACGTGAAAATATAAGATCCTTTCCGCGCTTCACATCGACATTGCCATCAGTCACATTCCACTCGATGTAATACGGTTTTCCTTGAGGTGAGATGCGCTCACCTTTGAGTTCAATTTTGTCAACGCGTACTTCCGAACCACCACCTATTGGTTCAACCTTCAGGCCACAAACGTCTTTGACTAGTTGAGGAACCTCAACTAGTCGCTTTGCTCTTTCATTTAGCTGGTTTCTGTTTTTTCCAAGTCCGATTGACACTGCACTAGGCTCTGTGTGCGCTTCAATAGTAAGAAGTGGATGAGGCAATAAAGGCTCATGACAAACGCAAAGGCTCCAACATCCATCTTCTGGTACTAGGATTTGATCTTTCTCAAGAGCAATCGATCCTGATTCAGTGAGCCTGTATTGGTCTCGACTAGACTCAGCAAGTCCATATAACTGACATATATTTAGTAACCTATCAGCAACGACACGACGTCCAATTTTATCTCCAAATAAATGCTCAGAGCACTCTGCTGAACTCGCATCTGGATAGTCGTGAAGGAATTGCAGCACGCAGTTAATTTCTGGACGGCTATCTGCCAGCGCGATTTCACCCTGTATGAGCCAAGTTTCAGTCTTAATTTCTCGTTTTAGTATGATGTCTTGGCTCATAGTGCCTCCTGTGATTCAGTCTCAATGGTTGTAGACCAGTATGAATTGCTTGCAAAAGTACCTAACACACCCGATGCCTTTTGCATTGCAGATCGGTTTCCGTACACAATGAGCTGATGCTTGGCCCTCGTAATTGCCACATTCAAGCGATTTGGGCTTTCGAGAAAACTCGTGGGATGATTATTTGCGAAACTAAGCATGACAAAGTCAGCCTCATGCCCCTGAAAACGGTCTACGGTACATATCTGAATATCAATATACGGTGAGGATTTTTCACCTCGATAGAAATGCCTTACTCCGTGATGATTTCCCGTCCACTTTCGTAAAGCTCTACGTATAGCTCGCTCTTGTGCCCGATAGAAAGCCAAAACAGCAACTTCCCAAGGCTTTTGTTGGTTTTTATCAACATGTAGGTTTGATTTTGCCCAAGAATCAAAGCGACTTAACTCTTTTAATATTTCTTCTACTTCAGCGGTAATTTCACCTTCTTTTCCTTTTCGACCTTTAACATCGTGCCATATACAACGATGTGAGCCGTTTCGATATCCCCAGTCCCGCTTTTCAGCCTGGCCATCAGGGCTTTGCAGTGCTTTTTCATTGTATATATGTACTCGGGAAAACTCGGCAATGTCTGGATGCATCCTGTGCTGGTAACTAAGCCGTATTTGTCGTTGATCCAAAACACTGGCTGGAAGTCCATCAGACAGAGCGGTGCCTTGTTTCTGATACTCTGTTCGTTCAAATCCAACTTGCAGTGATTCAAGAATAGAAGGCAGTGCGATCCTACGTACCCTGTCTATTGCAGTGAACGTATCTTTTTCTGAGTCAAATGGTAGTAGCGCTTTGATATCTTCCTCTAACTTGTTAGCAGTTTTAGAACTTCCGTTAGATTCTGTATTTAGGCGCTGTTCGTACATACGAGCCAGTCGCCACGCTAACTGAGATTCCCAGCTATCTGACTCGGTCTTGATTTTTGTACGAGTTAATCTCGAATGCGCTGCAAGTCGCATTTCTAACTTTTTCGGTAACGCAGGTAGCCCCCTTATGGTCGTCAAATCTAGGGGAAGGTGATTAGCATTCTGAGCGATGAACGCTGACGAACCAAGGACTACTGATGCGTAAGGGATAGCTGTCTTAGGTCCTTTAGATGATGCAACCAATACATTTTTGGCCTTTGCTTGCTGATGATAAAATTCAATTGTCTTTTCATCGTCAGTGCAAACCAAGGATACTTCTCGTTTCTGAAAATTAATTTGTCGAGCAGAGAAAACATCTGCGCATGCTTCTCGCTGATAACTATCCTGTAAACATGGCTTCAAATTTACTTCGGTAGCTTCATCATCAACATAAGGCGAAAGCTGTTTTGGGTCTCCCACCATGATCCAACGCTTGGCAAGTACCGCTGGCACCAAAAACTCTTGAAACGTTGTTTTTGATGCTTCGTCAATAATCATCACATCGAAGATTGGCGATGTTGATTGTTTATTTTTGATATCAGGATGCTGAAGCAAACCAATGGTTGTCCCGCAAACTAAATTCGCTGCTTCAAGAACAAGACGTTCAACAATATGTTTACCTTCACCGACCTTACTTTTAAGTAACTTCTGACTAACTGAAATGTGTGGTTGTTGCTGAAGATGTTTTAGCAATCTTGTGCGTTCAGTTTTAACGAACTCTTCCAATTGCCATGGCTTTGCCTTTTGAGAAACGCTTGATTTATCTCCAATCCGCACAGGTAACACCATGTCGCGATAAATATTTTCCTCAGATATCATTCTCTCAAGAACATTGTCAACAGCAACGTGAGTTGATGCACAAAGTAAGATCCGCTTACCTCGCTTTATGAATTGAAGAATCAGTTCGCAAATGGCTGTAGTTTTACCAGATCCTGGGGGGCCCTCAAGGAAGGCAAAGTCTGGTGTATTGAGTGCAATATTTACAAACTCACGCTGCTGAGATGTTCCCTCCCTCGCACCATCAGCAAGAACGTAGTAGTCATCGTTAAATAAGTGCTCATCATAAGGAACATTCGGCCACTTAGCATGATCCTTACCTTCAAACAGCCTCAATAGCGGAAGATGGTGAATAGAAGGTGTGTCTTGTAAGCTTTGTAATGCATTAATCTGACACTTTAACTGGTATGTGTTTGGACGAATAACCAAATAGTCGTGGTCAGGTAAACGATCCAATAACAAGCTGTCATTTTCTACATTTCTGTCTAGGACTGAAATTGCGTTGGATTTATTGAATCCAACATTGCTTTGTGATTTCCCAGTCAAATGCCAACCATAACCGTCTGGACACTCATACGACGACAGCCCATTACCTAATTCACTCGCAATTTCGTCCGCATGCTCCTCAGTTGCATAAGCCATTTTAGGTTTACCGTGACTTTTACAATTTGGGCATTCTCTAGCCGCACTACCCACGGCTTTCCATCTCGCGGGGCTTGCTTCGTATACCGTGTCGGTACTTTCATCTAAAAAGAGCTTTAAGTTCTTTTCGAAATCACCGCAGTTATCAGCTGGCTCAACTAATTGTATCCATACTCCACGTTGAGCATCGTCCAGCTTCTCCCAAGCTATCGCTTTAACAGCCTTCGTACTTTCTAGGTATTTTCGAGTGGTGACTAAATACTTATAAAAGTCACCAAGACCACTCACTGCTTTACTAAGCAGGATGTCTGGCCGGTGAATTCCTAAGTTTGCGTATCTCAATAACGCCATGTTTCGTCCTTTGATCGAATAAGTTGTTTTTCCTAAATATCAAGCATCGTGCCAACAACCTTCGGCATCAAAGACCCCAATGAAATCGTACAGTAAAAAAATAAAGGTATTTCGAAAGGGGTGTTTTTACACCATTGAGTATTTTTTATAACCTTTTTATGTCGCTTTGTACATCATATTGTAGTGGTCTAATCATCCCGGACACCATTTTTAGGTGGTACAGTCGCCACCATGACCGGAGGTGTCCTAAGCCGACAACCCGTTGCGTACTGCGCGCCGTCAAATAGCGCGTAGTCGGTGTCTAGTCCTGAAATAGGTTTACACATTTTCAACTAGCATTTCTCTACTCAGAACCCCCTATGTACTGCATCGGGGGTTCTGTATTTCAAC
>NZ_JBFOCS010000015.1:0-30199 GCF_040907905.1 Aeromonas sp. s13
ACGAAAGAGTTGGTTGCGGGGGCCGGATTTGAACCGACGACCTTCGGGTTATGAGCCCGACGAGCTACCGAGCTGCTCCACCCCGCGTCCGAATTTTTCTCGAAGTGGCCGAGCAGTAGCCAGTTCGATTTCTCCTTTCCCACCAACCGGTTACACCGGCTTGACTGGTCAGGATCTCAGATGGTTGCGGGGGCCAGATTTGAACTGACGACCTTCGGGTTATGAGCCCGACGAGCTACCGGGCTGCTCCACCCCGCGTCTGAGGTCGCCAATAATAGGCGCCAGCGCACAGATTGCAAGTAAATATCTCAAAAAAAGTTTATTCGTAGATTAATCGGACAAATAGTGCGGTCATTAGCAGCATCATGCTGTTTTTTCAGGCAATCGAGTCCTTGCCAGGCATCCGGCACTACACTCAATAAGGTGAACACTCCTCATTTTGGGTAGGTAGAATATGCGCATCTCCGCCGGTCACTGCCGTCAGTTGGGGGCCACACCCGACAGTAACGGCGTCAACTTTGCGATCTGGGCACGCCTCGCCAGCCGGGTCGAACTGCTGCTCTTCGCAAGCGCAGACGATGCGACCCCCGAGGTGATCCCCCTCTCCCCGCGCCTTAACCGCACCGCCTACTACTGGCATATCCATGTGGAGGGGATCTCGGTCGGGCAGCGTTACGCCTATCGCATTCAGGGCCCGTGGCGCCCATATGGCGGCACCCGCTTCGATGCCGAGAAGGTGTTGCTCGACCCTTACGGCCGCAGCATCGAGCTTGGCGCCAATTACGATCGATGGGCGGCGGCCCGTCCAGGCAGCAATCTGGCTTGTTGCGCCAAGAACAAGGTGGTCGATACTCGCCACTACGACTGGGAAGGAGACAAACTGCCTGCTCACTCCCTCTCCCGCTCGGTGATCTACGAACTGCATCTGGGGGGCTTTACCAAGTCCCCGAGCTCCGGGGTCGATCCGGCGCTGCGTGGCACCTATCTCGGGCTGATTGAGAAGATCCCCTATCTGCAATCTCTCGGCGTCACCGCCGTCGAGCTGCTGCCGGTGTTCCAGTTCGATCCTCAGGATGCGCCCAAAGGACTCTCCAACTACTGGGGTTACAGCCCCATGTCCTTTTTCGCCCCCCACGCCCAATACGCCTGCGGCGATGATCCGCTGACCGAATTTCGCGACATGGTCAAGGCGCTGCACAAGGCCAATATCGAGGTGATCCTGGACGTGGTTTACAACCACACCGCCGAAGGGGGTGATGATGGCCCCACCTTCTCGTTTCGCGGCATCGATAACGAGGCCTACTACATCCTCGACAACAACCAGAAGGACACCAACTATTCGGGCTGCGGCAACACCTTCAACGGCGCCCATCCGGTGGTGCTGCGGATGATCATGGACAGCCTCCACTTCTGGCGTCAGGAGATGCACGTCGATGGCTTTCGGTTTGATCTGGCCGCCATTCTGTCGCGGGACGAATCGGGTCAGCCGCAGGCCAATGCCCCCACTCTACGCACCATAGATACCGACCCCAACATCGCCGACATCAAGCTGATTGCCGAAGCCTGGGACGCGGGGGGACTCTATCAGGTGGGGTCACTGGCCGGCGCCCGCTGGCGTGAGTGGAACGGCCAGTTCCGGGATGATGTGCGCCGCTTCCTGCGCGGGGATGACAACAGCGTCACCGCCTTTGTCGAGCGGCTGTGCGGCAGTCCCGACATCTACCACTATCACCACGCCGATCCCGAGAAGAGTATCAACTTCGTTACCTGCCACGACGGTTTTACCCTGTGGGACTGGGCCAGTTACAACAGCAAGCACAACGAGGCCAACGGGGAGGAGAACCGTGATGGCTGCGATCACAACTTCAGCTGGAACCACGGCCACGAAGGGGTGACGGAAGATCCCCAGATCAACACCCTGCGGATGCGCCAGGCCAAAAACATGATGGTGGCGACCCTGCTCTCGGTGGGATCCCCCATGCTGCTGATGGGAGACGAGCTGCTGCGCACCCAGCGGGGTAACAACAACGGCTACTGCCAGGACAATGCCACCTGCTGGATGAACTGGCTGCCCAATGCCCGCAGTCAGGAGATGTTCCGCTTTATGAAGGAGCTGATCCAATACCGCAAACACCTGTTCCAGCGCCCGGAGCAGGAGAGCATGCCGCTGTCGCTCACCGAGATCCTGCGCCACAGCGAGATCTGCTGGCACGGAGTCAACGCCGGGCAACCGGATTTCAGCCCCCACTCCCACGCCATCGCCATGTCGGCGCTGTCGAGCGAGACCAAGCTGGCGCTCTATGTGCTGTTCAACGCCTACTGGGAACCCCTCACCTTCAACCTGCCGAGCCCCCCCAAGGGGGTCGGCGGCTACTGGCGGCGGATCCTCGATACCGCCCTCCCCTCGCCACAAGATATCTGCACCTTCGGCATGCCACTGGAGGGGTTGACCCGCGAATATCTCGCCCAACCGCGCAGCAGCTGCCTCTTTATCTGCGGGGCCGACGACTTCTATTGATAGATAACTGCGGCTTAATTGCTGCTAATGGATGGCTGCGATACCGGCAAGCCAGATATGCAAAAGCCCCGAGTGTTGGCTCGGGGCTTTCTCTTTTCAGCGCCAGTGTCAGATCAGCTGGTGCAACACGCTGGTAGCGGCAATCTGGGCGATCAGCAGGCCACACAGGGAGGTGGAGACCACCACTGGCGCGGTATCACGCTGCAAGTAGAGCGGGCTGAACCAGAGCAGCAGAGAGGCCACCAGCAGCGCTGCCTGGGTCACCACCGCCGGGATCAGGGCATCGAGATTGGCCTCGCCCCCTTGCCAGCCCACCAGCACTGCCAGCCAGACAAGGCTGGCCATCGCACCCATCAGACCGGCCAGCGGCAACAGGGTGTTGAATGCCTTGAGGCGATGACGGGCCCGCAGCAGCATCAGATGGGCAAAAGCCGCCCCCAGCATCGCCATCTGCAGCAGACCGCTCACCCAGCCCTGCAGTTGCAACAGCCCGATGCCATAGAGAGCGAGCGGCAACGCCGGTAGCCAGAGCAGTGTCGAGGGGACTGAGCGCTTGCCCTCCAGCCGTGACTGGGCCAGCGACAAGCCAACTCCGAGCACCAGTGCGGCCCCACCACTCCAGATGAGCCAGCTGGCCGCCTTGGCTTCCACCGCCAGCATCAGAGAGAGCGCGGTAATGACCCAGATGGAGAAGAGCTGCTGACTGATGCGCGAGCGCTGGCCAGGGCAGATATCACCGCGCCACAGCACGATACCGAGGGCGATCAGCGCGCCAAGCGCCATCAATCCGGTGAGAGGAAAGAGCCAAAAAGGGAGTTGGACGAACACGACGCCTCCAGCAGTAAAGATTCGAGGTGCGCCACCGGGGCGCCAGAGAGGGGCAAGTATACCCAAACCGGCGGCTATCCCCAATCGCGACAAACAATCGCGGGCAAACAATCCGGGGCAATTTGCGCCAGCAGGGCCCACCTTGAAGGGTGCCCTGCTGGCAGCCATGTCCATAGGGACGGGATACGGCGCTGGCTTTAGCCCTGACCGCGGGCCAGCGCCACCACCCGGGCAAACATCTGGCGGATCACCGGCGGAATATGCTCGGCGCCGAGCCGCTCCGCCTCTTCCACCACCGCCAGCGCCATTCCCGGCTTGCTGCGGTGATGGATCGCCTTGTTGATGATGTGACTGGCGCTCCACATGGCGCGCCCGCCCACCCCGGCCTCGCGACGAAACACAGCTTCAAAACCGTTGTGATAGAGGTAGTGCTCTATGTCCGCCGCCGGCAACTGGGTCAAGCGATCCCGCTCCCGCTCGCCCTTGAGCTGGCCACGGGCCGAGGCGGCATACTTGAGCCCCGCCTCGTCGCCATCGGTCAGCAGGTGCCACTCGATGCCAAAATCCCGCGCCACCTTGATGAGCGGCGACTGGCCGCACTGGGCAAACTCGATGATCCGTACCCCCTCGGCCCGCAGACTGTAACCGCAGATCTGCGCCAACTCGGAGAGCAGCCAGATCTCGGTCTCCCCCTCCACCAGCAGCCAGCAGCGGGCAAACAGCGACATGGGGCGGTTAATCCGCACGTGGAAGGCGATCTTGCGCAGATCGTCGCTGCTGTAACGCTCGCCCCCCAGCTGATGACAGAGGATATCCTGCTGACGGCGCACCAGCCGCCGCACCTGATTGAGCGGCAGGGAAGAGAGCAGATCCCCCGAGTTGGTGGTGAGCAGTTTCTGGCCCGGCAGTTGTTCCAGCAGCCCCCACGCCAGAGCCAGCATGGTCGGGTGCAGCCGGCTCTCCGGGTCCTCCAGGATCATGATGGGGCGGGCCCCCTCCTCCAGTTCCCGGTTGCCACGCGCTTGCAGCAGGGTAGCCGCCATCCCCGCCATCGCCAGCTGCAGCGCGCGGTTATCGGCGCGGCGCAGCAGGGTATGCAGGTTGCCAGGATTGCGCAATGTCATGGGGCGATTGATGATGTCACGCTGACTGCGCGGCTTGTTCTTGATGGGGGCCAGGGCGTTGAAGTAGTGATCCATCAGCTGGCGCACCGCCTGCAACGCCTCTTTGAGCTCCGGCTCGCCGATCCGCTGGGGTTCGTCGATCAGCTTGTCTGCCAGCTCGCTCAAGCGATGCTCGGAGAGATCTCCCCACTGCAATGTCTCCACCCCGCTGCGAGCGGTACGGGCGTCCCGCAGCCGGAACACCGGGTTCATGGTGATGAGCATGCAAACCAGTTCGTGGGTGTTGGCAATGGGCAGGCTCTTGCCTACCCCGTCGAGAAAGTCGTGAATGGTGAGCACAGAGCCATCCGCCTGCAGCTCGGCGCTGGCGCGATAATGAATGCGGTGGAATTTGTCCTTGTGCAGCACCCAGGAGGGGCAAAGACGGGCCAACCGACGGGAGTGCTGACACATCTGGGGTCTGTGCTCACTGAAGGTGAGCACCAGTTGCAGGTGGCGCGCCGGGGCCAATTCAGGATCTTCCGGTTGGTGAAAATCCTCGGCGGTGAACTGATAGGGCTCGGCATCCTGCCCCAGCAGACACCAGAGGGCGCGCAGCAGGCTCGATTTACCCCAGGTATTCTCGCCAATCAACACTGTGGTCTGATCCAGCCCGAGCGACAGGCGATTTATACCGCGAAAACCTTTGACTTCAATACGTTCCAGAAACATCCAGCCATGTCCACATCATTGTGATGGGGCAATAGTGGCAAAGTTACCGGAAAAATCCTATCGCAGGCGGGGCTTTTTCAACGTGAACTGTGAGGCACTGCAGGTTCGGGAGGGGTAACAACAGCGGTGCGATCTTGCGGGGCATTCCAGTGGCTGAACCAGAGATGACGGGTACGGATTTGACGTTTGCGATAATTCAATGGGCATTCCTTTCAATGGATAAGTGGTAGAGAGTACACCTCTTTTGCCCAAAGTCTCAGGGTTATCTGTGACGAGAAGATGACAATTGCGCCCGCCACTGCCCCGGCGTCAAACCAAACGCCTCGCGAAAACGATTACCGAAATGGGCCTGGGAAGAGAAGCCACACTGACTAGCGATGCGGGCCAGCGGCTCGGGGCCAGCCAACAGCTGCTTGGCCCGTTTGAGCCGCAGCCCAAGCAGATAACGATGGGGCGGGCAGCCGAGACTCTGACCGAACATGCGGGCAAAGTGATACTCGCTCAGCCCCGCCTGCTGGGCCAGCTCTGCCAGCGTGACCGAATCGGCCAGATGGGCCTGCAGATACTCCTGCACCCGCTTGATCACCACGGGCGCCAGCCCGCCGCGCAGAGGCGGCAGACCGGGAGCCTCCTCGGTGTGGTGGCGGTAGGCGTGGAGGATCAACATCCAGGCGCCGTGTGAAAGCGCCAGCCGATCGACCCCGTGCTGCCACTGCAGTTGCATCAACTGGCGCTGCACCAGTCCGGCCGCCTGCGGATCGTCGATAAAGGTCTTGTCCACCAGTTGCAGGTGGCGCCCCTCCTTGTCACACACCTCCTCGGCGATACGGGTGAGGTGAGCCGGGGTGAAGTAGAGATGAAAGAAGCGAAACTCTTCGCGGACCAGCCACTCGGATCTGTGGTGATCCGGCATAATGCACACCTTGCCGGTGCCGCCGTGGCCACCCGGCCCATCGAGTCGCTCGGTCTGCTCGCCTCCTTGCAGATAGACGCTCAGGGTGTGGTGGCCCGGCTTGTGATAGCGGGTCTGGTCATAGCAGTTGCGCCAACTGGCGACGCCAAGCCCGGGTTCGAGCCAGCAGGCGTCCTCCAGCCGGGCGCCGGTGCTGACCAGTGCATCAAATACCCCTGCTGTTTTCATTCGCCCCTGCCGCCTGTTCCGGTGTACGTGTTATGCCGCTGCCATCCATCTTACCGACCGCGCCCGCAGATGACAGCGCAGGGCGATGAAAAACCGCAAGATGGTGCAATCCAGTCATCAGGGCTCGCCCCATAGTGGGTCATCTCTCCCTGACTCACCGGAACTGTGATGAATCTGATGCTCTATCTTGCCACCGTGCTTATCTGGGGCAGCACTTGGATTGCCATCGCCTGGCAACTTGGCCCCATTCCCATCGAGGTATCGGTTCTCTACCGCTTCCTGCTGGCAGCGGTGGCGCTGTTTGCCCTGCTCACCGCCAGCGGCCGCTTTCCGCGCCTCCCCTGGCACGGCCAGCGTTACGCAGCACTGCTCGGTGCCCTGCTCTTTTCCACCAACTTTCTCTGCTTCTACCACGCCACCCGCTATATCCCGAGCGGCATGTCGGCAGTGATCTTTGCCAGTGCCAGCATCTTCAACGGCCTCAACCTCTGGCTGTTCGAGAACAAGCGCCCCACCCTGCGTTGGCTGCAAGGCTCCTTGCTGGGGCTCTTTGGCACCCTGTTACTGTTCTGGCCGGTGCTGGCGGATGCGCAACTCGGTGCAAACGGCTGGAAGGGGCTGCTGCTCGCCTGTTGCGGCACCCTCTGCTTTTCGCTGGGCAATCTGGTCTCGGCACGGGGCCAGCGCCACGGCTACCACGTACTGCAACTGGTGCCCTGGGGCATGGTTTACGGCGTGGTGCTGTTGCTGGGCTGGGTCACATTGCTCGGGCAGCAACTGGTGGTGCCGACCGATGGCCACTATCTGGCGGCCATGGTCTACCTCGCCCTGTTTGGCTCGGTGATCGCCTTTACCGCCTATCTGACGCTGGTGGGGCGCATCGGTGCCAGCAAGGCCTCCTACGCCACCGTGCTCTTTCCATTGGTGGCGCTTACCCTCTCCACCTTCTATGAAGGCTTTGTCTGGCAGCCGGTCTCGGTGGCCGGAGTGGTGATCAGCCTCATCGGCAATCTGGTGATCTTCGCACCGCCCTTAAGTGAGTGGCGCATTCGACCGGCCAAGGCAGCAAACGACCCTTGCGCCTGAGCCAGTCAGCCCCTAAGGTAGCGCCATTCGATAGGCATGATGGCGACACGAGAGGGCGAGATGTTACTGGAAGGGCTGGAGACGCTGAGCCTGCTGGCAAGTGAAGGAACCATGGCCAAGGTGGCCAGCCGCCTCTATATCAGCCAGTCGGCGGTGAGCAAGCGGATTGCCCAGCTGGAGCAGCGCCTTGGCAAGAAGTTGATCGAGCCGGAGGGGCGCCAGATCCGCCTCACCCCGCAGGCAAAGGAGCTGCTGGAACGAGTGGCCCCGAGCTTGGCCGAAATGAAGGGGGTGCTTGCCGATAGTCAGGATCTGGCGGATCAGAGCCCCCTCCCCATCGCCTGCTCCGAAACCCTGCTGGCAGGCTACCTCGCCCACTTTATGCGCGACTATCTGGAGCACGATCCCCACCTTTCCCTCTCCACCCACCACACGCCGGTCATTCTGGCGCGGGTGCGCAGCGGCGATGCCCTGCTCGGCATCTGCGCCGGTCGGCTCCCTCCCGGCCATGGCCTCGGCGCCGATCTGCTGCTTGAGGAGCCCTTTTATCTGGTGGGCGAAACGCAGCAGAGCCTGCCACCAGCCAGCGCAGAAAGCAGGCGCAAGATCCTCACCATGGATCTGGAGAACCCCTCCAACCGCTACCTGCGCGAACCGCTGGCTGATTTGGGGCTGGAGCCCGCCATGGAGCTCGACTCCTATCTGGCGCTCATCGAACTCGCCAAGGCAGGCATTGGCCCTGTGCTGCTCCCCGCTGGCCTGCTGGGGCTGGTGGGAGAACAGGGGGAGATGGCCCGCCCACTGCCCGGACTGGGCCGCCCCCTTCATCTGGTCTACCGACCAAACAGCCTAAAGCGCGAGCGGATCTCCAGGCTGGTGAGCGCCCTGCACCAACACTTTCGCCACCGCAGCGTCACACCGAGCTAGCGCTGTAAAACACCAGATATGACAACGGGGCCCAAGGGCCCCGTTAACAATTGCGATGCGGCAAGCAAGGCACACATCAGATCCAGGCAAACAGCTCCGGATACTGGCTCCACACCAGCTTGGCAGACATCAGCAAGGAGACGGTCACCAGCAGCGGCTTGATCAGCTTCACCCCTTTTTTCAGCACCATTTTGGAGCCAAAACGAGCGCCGATAAACTGCCCCAACGCCATGCAAAAACCGACACTCCACACCACCTTGCCACCAAGCGCAAAGAACAGCAGAGAGGCAATATTCGAGGTGAAGTTGAGCAGCTTGGTATGGGCGGTGGCGCGCGCCATGCCAAAGCCTGCCAGCGCCACGAAACCGATGGCAAAAAACGAACCTGTGCCCGGCCCGAAAAACCCGTCATAAAAGCCGACCCCGCCCCCCACCAACAGCGCAAACAGCATGGGAGTCAGACGGCGGGAGCTCTCGGCATCGCTTACCCGCGGCGAGAAGTAGAAGTAGCAGGCAAAGGCCATCAGCAGGAAAGGGAGCAGGCGCTCGAGAATGGCAGCGTCTATAGTCTGCACCGCCAGCGTGCCGATGGCAGCACCAATAAAGGTGCAGATCACCGCAGGCCAGATCATGGCCCACTCCAACAACCCCTTGCGAGCATAGAACCAGGTGGCAGAGAAGGAGCCAAAACTGCTCTGCAGCTTGTTGGTGCCGAGCACCAGCGCGGGCGGCATGCCGGTGGCCAGCAGAGCAGGCACCGTCAACAGGCCGCCGCCACCGGCGATGGCATCGATAAAGCCGGCGACAAGCGCTACACCGAACAGGGCAAACAGGGTAACCAGTTCCAATTCCATCCATAGACCTCACGAGAGTGGGTTGCCCGAAGGGTCGAGCAACCGGATATAACCAAAACGACGTTGTGCGGGGGGGCACAGGCTGTCCGCTATCCTAGCGAGCCACTGACCATGAATCTAACGAAACAGTGGCAGCCAATTGATTCCTGATTTTCATTAATTTGAGCGGCCATGCCCCTGGCCCCCCCCTCAGAAGGCCAGTTAGCAAGCCGTTGAAGCGACGTTCGCTTCCTTGATGGCCGCCAGCGCCTCACAGAGATGATCCTCATCGGCACCGGGGAAACGGCTGACCCGCCCGGCCATGTAGCGGCTGCTGAACAAGTTGAACCAGTGCTGCAGTGCCTGCCCCGCCTTGAGCTCTCCCGCCACTTCCAGCACGCAGGCCGCCACCTCGGCGGTACAGAGGTGCTCCTCGCAGTTGGCCACCCGCATACCGTAGGTGGAGAGCGTATCGGGTTTGATGGCGAGCACCGGAAAACCGTCCAGATAGGGGCTCTTGTTGAACATCTTGCGCGCCTCCGGCCAGGTGCCGTCGAGCAGGATAAAGAGCGGTTTTTTACCCGGTGCCAGCGTCACCTCGCCGGTCAGGCGGGCAGGCTCCTTTTCGCAGGCGGGAAAGACCACATAGGGCTGCCAGGCGGGATCGGCCAGCAGGGCCAGCAGCTCGGGATGGGGCTGGGTGCGCGACCAGAGAAAGGCCCAGGTGGTATCCGGCAAGACATCGGCGATGAGGCGACCGGTGTTGGAGGGCTTCATCGGCTCGCTGTCATACATCAGGAGGCAGAAACCGGCCTCCGCTTTGAGCTCGGGGCGCCACTCGCAGGCACACCAATCCTCGCGCAGCTGACAGGCCGGACAGCGGGCCAGGGTGCCGCCACGGGCAAGAAACGGTCGGGTAGAGATACTCTTGCGCCAGGCCCGCAGGCGGTTGACGGCGTGATCAGGAACAGGCTTCATCTAGGTTCACAACTGGAGTCAAAACAGGAACGGCTGCGGTGCCAACATGTCACGGCGCCATAGGCGCGATAACAGGGGGCTGCCGGAAAAGCGCAAGATTGTACCGAGTTACGCGCTGGCGGAACAGCAATCCCTGCCCCTTTCGCCAGATGCAGAGCCAACTCCTCTTGCCTTACGACTCCTGACAGCTGCGCAGCAGCTCCAGCAACAGGCTGCCATCGCGCAGTGCCTTGTGCACCTGCACCGAAGTGGGCTTGGTGGGATCTTCGTAGAAGTGGGTGGATTCAATCTGCAGCCGCACCAGATATTCGGCTGGCAACTGGCTGGCCAGCGACTGGTGCAGCATGGGGAACAGCAGCCGATCGGCACGGGTGATTTCCCCCCCCAGCAGCAGCTTGCCCGGGTTGAGTAGGCAGATGAGATTGGAGAGCACCTTGGAGAGGCGGCCCGCCGCCTGATGGAGAATATCCTGACAGAGGCTGTTGCCTGCCAGCGCCAGCTCGCACAGCTCGCGGATGGTGACGCTCTCGGGCAAGTCGTGCTCCTGCATCCGCTCGCGCAGATCCCGGTATTGCGCCTCCAGCGCCTGATTGGTCACCAGGGTGCAGGCGCAGCCAAAGCCGCCGCAGTAGCAGCGCTGGCCATAGGGTTCGAGCTGCAGGTGGCTGAGATCGCCAAGCAGCGCATTCTCGCTCTCGATGAGCTGACCATTGACCACCATGCCGACCCCGATGTCGTTGTGGACAAACACCAGCACCGCATCGGCACAATTTTTGGCGGCACCCCACTCCCGCTCAGCCTGGATCCAGGTGCGCACGTCACCGCTCACCAGCACAGGTACCGAGAACGCCTGTTGCAGAGTCGGGCCAAGGGGCCAGTTGCGCAGATCGTAGAAGGGGAAGTGCTTGACCATACCGGAGTGGCGCTCTACCTGACCCGGCAGACAGAGGGCGATGCAGGCCAGACTAAGGGACTTTCTCGGCAAAAACACCTTGATGGCATGCACCAGACTGCCCAGCAGATCGGCGCGCTCCTCCTCGGTAAAGAGGTGGCGCTGGCGGGCCAGCGAACGGCCGGAAAAGTCAAACAGCGCCATATCCACGTAGCCACGGCCGAGACGCATGGAGAGAAACTGGAAGCGGCGCTCGTTAATGCGCAGCAAGGTCTGACGACGGCCGCGCCCCACTGAACTTTCACCACAGGTGACCACCAGCCCCCCATCGAGCAGTTCCCGGGTGATCTTGGTGATACTGGCTGGCGAGAGACCGGTCAGGCGGGAGAGATCGGTGCGCGACAGCTCCTTGTGCTCTTCCAGACTGGCATAGACCAGGCCGTAGTTGAGCTGCCGGATCAAATCGATACTACCTTTCACGATCTCATTCATAGGGTATGGGGCAAAGGCTGAAAAAAAGAGGCTGGCAATTTTCACACATTATTGGTCAATCCCCAAATAAAGTGCGGCCTGAACCGGGGGTCAGGCCACATCTTGTGGTTGCCGTCACGGACCATTGCAAGATCAATAACGGAATTGCGATACCAGTTTGCGCAATTTGTCGCCGGTACTGGCCAGATCGCGGGTGGTGCTGTTGGATTCCACCGCCGCGCTGGTCAGCTCGCTGACAATCTGCTGAATGGCCACCAGGTTCTTGTTGATCTCCTCGGAGACCGCGTGCTGCTCCTCGGCGGCGGTGGCGATCTGGATGTTCATGTCGTTGATGGTACTGACCGCCATCACCATGCTATCGAGGGAGCTGGCGATATGGCTCGCCTCCTGCACCGTCTCCTGGCTGCGATCCTCGCTCGCCTGCATCACCTCCACCGCCTGCTTCACCCCGCCCTGCAGACGTTGCAGCATCTCGTTGATCTCCTTGGTGCTCTGTTGGGTACGACCGGCCAGCGAACGCACTTCGTCCGCCACCACCGCAAAGCCGCGTCCCTGCTCACCGGCGCGGGCCGCCTCAATGGCGGCGTTCAGTGCCAGCAGGTTGGTCTGTTCGGCAATGCCGCGAATGACCTCCACCACCGAGCCGATCTTGGCAGTCTCTTGCGCCAATTGTTCGATAACGCCGGAGGCAGTATGCACCTCCCCCACCAGCCGGTTGATACTGTTGATAGCCCCGCTCACCACCCCCCGGGCGGCGTCCGATTCACGAGCCGCATCGCTGGTTGCTGTCGCGGCATTGGAGGCACTGGCCGCCACCTCCTGCGCAGTGGAGCTCATCTCGGTCACCGCGGTGACCACCTGATCGGTCTCGCGGCTGTGGCCCTGCATCTGATGGTCATAGTGCTCGCTCAAATGGTGCAACTTGTCGACCGCGCTGAAGAGGTGATTGCTGGTCTCGCCCACCTGACTCACCACCGACTGGATCCGCTCGACAAAGCGGTTGAAGGCGCTGGCCAGCTGGCCAATCTCGTCCTGACTCTGCACCTTGAGCCGCTGGGTCAGATCCCCGTCGCCGTTGGCAATATCGTTCAATGCCAGCACCGCATCCGCCAACGGCTTGGTGACCCGGTTGCCCACAATGATGGTCGCCGCCAGGGTGATACCCAGGATCAGCAGGATCACCAGCACACTGCTCTGCAACGAGGCATGCATATTGCTCTCGCGCTCTGCCCGCAGGGCCGCCAGCTCGTTGTCGATATCATCGATATAAAAACCGGTACCAATGGCCCACTGGTATTTGTCCAGCACCAGAGTAAAGGCCAGCTTGGGAGCATCCCGCCCGATGGAGGGCTTGGCCGTCCAGTATTCGGTAAAACCATCACCCTGACGGGCCGACTTGAGGATCTCCTGGATCAGCAACTTGCCCTTGGCATCCTTGTCGTTCCAGCGGTTTTTCCCCTCCAGCTCGGTACGCACCGGCAGCAGTATGGTGTTGCCCTCGAAGTCATAGACAAAGAAGTAGCCGTCACTGCTGTAACGCAGCGGCCTGAGCAACTCTTTGACCTTTTGACGATTTTCCGGAGAATCCGGCAGCGCATAAACGGCATCGACAGCGGTTTTGGCCATCATGATGTAACTGCTGAGCAGCGCTTTACGCTCCTTGATGGCATTTTCCCTCGCCACCACCAGATCAGACTCCAGATCGCTCTTGGAGACCATGTAGTTACTGAGATTGACCACCAGGGCCATCAACAGTACGGGGACTGCGCCCAGTAACAGGATTTTCTGCTTTAGCGTCATCTTTCACATCCTTGCAGCTGTTTTTATTGGAATTCCTTGCTTACTCATCAGTATAGGTGCTGGCAGGGCGAGCCCAGCTTTCGTTACAATTCCCTTAAACAAATCGGCCAGAACGTGAAAATCATGAATCTTTGTCCTTGCGGCTCAACCCTTTCTCTCGAATTGTGCTGTGGCTCACGTCACAGTGGCGCAGCGGCTGACACCCCGGAGCAGCTGATGCGCTCGCGCTACAGCGCTTTTGTGCTCGGTCTGGGGGAGTATCTGGTCCATAGCTGGCACCCGGCCCACCTTGGCGGCCTCACCGCCGAAGAGCTCTCTCACATCGACACCCGCTGGGACGGTCTCGAGATCATCGCCAGCCAGGGCGGCCCGGAGGATGAAACCGGGATGGTGGAGTTCAAAGCTTGGTTTCTGGAGGGGGATGAGCGTCACTGCCTCCATGAACGTTCCCGCTTCGTGCGTTATCAGGGGCGCTGGGTCTACACCGAGGGAGAGCAGGATCCGGCGCCCCTCAAGGCGGGGCGCAACGATCCCTGCCCCTGTGGCAGCGGCAAAAAGCACAAGAAGTGCTGCGCCTGACGCATCACACCCCCTCCAGACTCGTCAAACAGTGACAAGGGGCATCCGATGCCCCTTTTTTGTGTCTGCCATTCGCCACCAGCCCATCAACCGATGCGATAACAAGCGTGACAAATGTCACATAATGCTCATTAACGCGCGAGCAAATGAGCGTTTGCGAACGCAAATTTGGCCCATATCAAACATTTCCACTCAGAAGTAGGCCACACTGGCCTCATCTGGAAGAGATGAGACGGGCAACAATGAAAAGAATAACTACACAAGTCGTCATCATAGGCGGCGGTGCCACAGGGGCCGGCATCATGCGCGATTGCGCACTGCGCGGCATCGACTGCATCCTGCTCGAGCGCGATGATATTGCCGCCGGCACCACCGGTCGCAACCACGGCCTGCTCCACTCCGGTGCCCGCTACGCGGTGACAGATCAGGAATCCGCCCGCGAATGCATCCAGGAAAACCGCATCCTCAAGCGGATCGCCAGCCACTGTGTCGAAGACACGGGCGGCCTCTTCCTCACCCTGCCGGAAGATGACATCAATTTCCAAACCACCTTTATGGATGCCTGCGCTCTGGCCGGTATCGAAACCCGCCAGCTCGATCCCGGTGAAGCCCTGCGCATGGAGCCCAACGCCAACCCGGCGATGATCGGCGCCATCCATGTACCGGATGGCACGGTCGACCCGTTCCGCCTCGCCGCCGCCAACGTGCTGGACGCCAAAGAGCACGGCGCGCGCATCTTTACCCACTGCAAGGTGCTGGGGCTGCTGCGCACTCAGGATCGGGTGCACGGGGTCAAGGCGATCAATACCCGCACCGGCGAAGCGTTCGAGGTGGAGTGTCAGGAGGTGATCAACGCAGCCGGCATCTGGGGCCAGCAAATTTGCGAATACGCCGATCTCGGCATCCGCATGTTCCCGGCCAAGGGCTCCCTGCTCATCATGGATTACCGCATCAACCAGCTGGTGCTCAACCGCGCCCGCAAACCGGCGGATGCGGACATTCTGGTGCCGGGCGATACCATCTCCCTCATCGGTACCACCTCCAGTCGCATCGATTACAACAAAATTGACCAGCTCACCGTCGAACCCGAAGAGGTCGAAGTGTTGCTGCGCGAGGGGATCAAGCTCGCTCCCATCATGGCGCGCACCCGTCTGCTGCGCGCCTACGCCGGCGTTCGCCCGCTGGTGGCGGTGGACGGTGACGACACCGGCCGCAACATCAGCCGCGGTATCGTGCTGCTCGATCACGCCGAGCGCGATGGTCTCAAAGGCTTCAACACTATCACCGGCGGCAAGCTGATGACCTACCGCCTGATGGCTGAGTGGGCCACCGATCTGCTGGCCAAGAAACTCGGCAACAGCAAGCCCTGCCAGACCGCCGAACTGAGCCTGCCCGGCTCGCGGGATCCGGAAAAGGTCTCCGCCCCCGGTCTCTCGGTGCCGGTCGAAGGCTCCGCCCAGTACCGCCACGGCGAGCGGGTCATCGCCTTCTTCCGTGACAATCCCAAGGCCAACGCCCTGATCTGCGAGTGCGAAATGGTCACCGCGGGTGAAATCGAATACGCCCTGCGCGAGCTCGATGTGGACAACCTCATCGATCTGCGCCGCCGCACCCGTCTTGGCATGGGCCCCTGTCAGGGGGAGCTGTGCGCCTACCGCGCCGCCGGTCTGATGCAGGAGTATGGCAAGGCGGACGGTCGTCAGGCCTGCGTCATGCTGCGCCAGTTCCTGGAAGAGCGCTACAAGGGAACCCGCCCCGTCCTGTGGGGTGATGCCCTGCGCGAGGCCGAGTTCACCTACTGGATCTACGAAGGGCTGTTTGGCTTGGGGGAATGGACGGCGCCACAGCTGGTCGCCGATACCCCACGCGACCCAACCAGCGAGACCACTCACAAGGAGAGCCGTCATGAAGTTTGACAATATCGTTATCGGCGGTGGCATGGCGGGACTCTCGGCTGCCCTGCGGCTGGTGGAGGCGGGCCAGAAGACCCTGCTGATGGCCTCCGGCCAGAGTGCCCTGCACTTCTCCTCCGGCTCGGTCGATCTGCTCGAAAGCGAGGGGGATCCCCGCGCCGCCCTGCCCGCCTTTATGGCAGCCCATCCGGATCACCCCTACAGCAAAGTAGGAATGCAAAATATCGAAGCGAGCCTGGCCGATCTGCAGCGCCACTGCGCCGAGCAGGGGCTGCCGCTGGTGCGCCATGACACCAATCACCAGCGCCTGACCCCCATCGGCACCCTCAAGCGTACCTGGCTCTCCCCCGATACTTGCGCCTGCGTCACCGATGCACCGATCCCGGACGTTCTACTACTGGCTACCCTCGAAGGCTTTCGCGACTTTCATCCGGCACTGGCGGCGGCCAATCTGGCGACCCATCCGCGCTTTGCCCACTGCCGCATTCTGACCGGCGAAATCCGCCTGCCCCAGCTGGCGGAATTCAGCCGCAATCCCCACGAGTTTCGCTCAGCCGACATCGCGCGCCTGTGTGACAAGCATCATCTGGTGGCCGATCTGGCCCGCGAGATCAGCCGCATGGTGCAGGAGAGCGGCATACCCGGCTGCCGCCATATCGTGCTGCCCGCCTGCCTGTCTCTGGGGCTGGTTGGCCCGCGTCTGGCGGAGCTGGAGCAGCGTACCGGCTGCACCATCAAGGAGGTGGCCACCATGCCGCCGTCACTCATCGGGATGCGGATGCAGGAGGCGCTCAAGCGCCGCTTTATGGCCCTTGGTGGCACCTTCCTCACCAGCGAGCGGGTGCTGGGCGCTCGTTACGAAGGTGACCGGGTGGTCGGCGTACATACCCAGAATGGCGATGATCAGCTGTTCGAGGCAGACAACTTCGTGCTTGCCTCCGGCAGCTTCTTCAGCCGCGGGCTGGAGTCCCGTCTCCGTGGCATTCGCGAACCCATCTTCGATGCCGATGTGTTGAGTCTGGAGGAGCGTGATGCCTGGGCCGGTCGTCGCCTGTTCGATCACCACCCCTTCATGGGCTTCGGGGTCAAGACCGACGACAAGCTCAGAGTGCTGCGTGGCGGCAAGCCGCTCACCAACCTCTATGGTGCGGGCAGTGTCTTGGCCCATTACGACCCAATTCGTGAAGGTTCCGGCTCCGGCGTTGCCGTTGCCACCGGCTGGCAGGCTGCCGGCCATATTCTGGGCGCGGCCCAATGATTACTACGTCCCATATCCCGTGTCTTCATCATCGCCGGGAGGAGAACTGACATGCTACTGGATCACGCCAACCAAACTTTCGATCAGTGCATCAAATGCACCGTCTGTACCGCCTACTGTCCGGTGGCCAAGGCCAACCCCGCCTACCCCGGCCCGAAACAGGCGGGCCCGGATGGCGAGCGGCTGCGGATCAAGAGCCCGGAGCTCTTTGACAGCGCTCTCAAGCACTGCACCAACTGCAAGCGCTGCGAAGTTGCCTGCCCGAGCGGAGTGCGCATCGGCGACATCATCGCCAAGGCCAAAGACAAGTACAGCGGCTTCAAACCGGGGATCCGCGAGTTCGTGCTCTCCCACACCGATCTGATGGGCAGCATGTCTACCCTGATGGCCCCGGTGGTCAACTTCACCACCGGCCTCAAGCCAATGAAGCTGGTGCTGGACAAGGCGCTGGGGGTCTCCTCCCACCGCGACCTGCCCAAATACTCCCAGGGCACCTTCCGCGGCTGGTACAAGAAGCAAAAAGAAGCTCAGGCCCGTTATGACCGCCAGATAGCCTATTTCCACGGCTGCTACGTCAACTACAACCACCCGCAACTAGGCAAGGAGCTGGTACAGGTGCTCAACGCCATGAACATCGGCGTGCAGTTGCTGGAGCGGGAGAAGTGCTGCGGCGTGCCGCTGATTGCCAACGGCTTCATGGACAAGGCCAAGCAGCAGGCGGCCTTCAATATCAAGCAGATGGAGAACTCCCTGCTCGGCAACGAGATGCCGCTGCTGGCTACCTCCTCCACCTGCGGCTTTACCCTGCGCGATGAATACCCCCACCTGCTGGAGCAGGACAACCACAAGGTGCGGGATCGCATCTCGCTGGTGACCCGCTTCCTGTGGAACGAGTTCTACAAGGGCAACAAACCGGCGATGAAGCCGCTCAATCTACACATCGCCTACCACACCCCCTGCCACATGGAAAAAATGGGGGGCGTCATCTACACCCTCGAATTGCTGCGCGCCATTCCCGGGGTCAAGGTGACGGTACTGGAGTCCCAGTGCTGCGGCATCGCTGGCACCTACGGCTTCAAGTCGGAGAACTACCAGACCAGCCAGACCATCGGCGAGGGGCTGTTTGATCAAATCAACCGCCTCTCCCCCGATCTGGTGATCACCGACTGCGAGACCTGCAAATGGCAGATCGAGATGAGCACCAGCTTCCGCTGTGCACATCCGATCCACCTGCTGGCCCAGGCGTTGGCCTGAATCCCCGGCCCTTGCGGCCGCATAAAAACAATCCACGCAGAGATAAACAAAGAGCCGGCAATTGCCGGCTCTTCTTTTTTACGCTTCACGTACGCTATCAGGGGTGCTGGATGATCAGGCTATGTTGATCTTCCAGCATGCTCTGCAGGATATCGTGGGACGAGGTGCTGGTGAGATTCCAGCTGGTCAGGTCCACATCCTTCAGGGTGATCTGCTGAGTTATCTGGCCATCACCCGCGGGTGAAACCGAGAGATTCACATCGCTCAGGCCATTGCTCCCCGTGGTCACCGAGGCTGAGAGATGCTTGAGCAGATCATCGACACCATTGCCAGTGACCCCTTGCAGCATGTCAGCCAGATCGATCTTGTCCCCTTGCTCCGGATGGAAGTCGGTGATGGTATCGATGGCGGGCAGCCCCAGACTCCCCTCATCCCCGTGCTGCCAAACGAAGAGATCGCTGCCAGCCCCGCCGGTGAGGATGTCATTGCCATGCCCCCCCAATAGACGGTCATCGCCAGAGGAGCCAAACAGCCAATCCCCCTGATCGGAACCGACCAACTCATGACCACTCTGGCCGTGCACCGTGATGGTCTCAAGGGGCGTGCTGACGGTTGAACCGCCGACACTCGACTCGGCACTGATCCCCAGCACATGGTCACCGTCGCCAAAACCGCTGAAGTAGAGCGGAACCGAGTGATCGGCCGGGATCAGCCAGTCGCCATTGCCATCGGCATGACCAACGATCTGACCATGCTCGTCCTGCACCTGCGTCCCATCCAGACCGCTGATGCGGATGGAGAGCTCACCGGTTGCCGGATTGACCACGCTGGCATTGATGCCAAGGGGGATAACGGCCCCCTGCAAGGCATGGAACGCATGCTGATCCACCGTCAGACCCGGCATATCCGGCTCGGGAGTGACCGTGATGGTCACCTGATCGGTGTCGCTCAGAGAACCGCCCGCACCGCTGTTGCCCTGATCGGAGGTAGTGACGGTAAGGGTATCCTCTCCCCAGAAATCTTTGGCCGGTTCATAGTGCAGGTTGCTTGCCAGCAACTGGTTGAGATCAGCCAGCGACCCCACCAAGGTGATCTCGCTGGTACCCGCCCCCTGCACCATCACGGCGCCGGTTGCGCCCAGCAGGGTCAGCACACCATGCTCGACCCGCAGCACCATGGAGACTGGTGCACTGCCTGCATCCACATCCTTCACGCTGACACCGGATAGCGACAGGGAGCCATCCTCCTTCACCGTCATGCTGCCAGGCAGCTGATTGACCGGGGCATCGTTGACCGGCTGCACCTCGATGGGCAGCACATCGGTATCGCTGAGTGCCCCGCCACTACCCGTGTTCCCCTGATCGTTGGTGACCATGGTCAGGGCGTCATTGCCGTAGAAATCACTGTTGCCCTGATAGGTGACCCCGCCAGAGAGCAAGGCATTGAGATCGGCCAGCGTGCCGGTCAGCACCAGCGAACCGGTGCCGTTGCCGTTGCCGACCACTGTCACGCCGCTGCCAGCAGGCAGCGTCAGGGTGCCATGCTCCACCGAGAGGGTGATCTTGATGGGGCTGTTGCCCGCATCCACATCTTTCACCTGCAAACCGTGGATGACGAAAGGCTGATCTTCCTGCGCGACCTGAGGGGTCGTTGGCAATACGTTGATTGGCGCATCGTTGACCGGGCTTACATCCACATGGATGGTGCCATTGACCTCGGGGCCAAGGGCGCCGTTGTCGAGGCTCTGGGCGGTGATCTTGAGATCCAGTGCACCGTTGGCATCATTGGTCACCAGCTCGACTGCACCCAGCTTGCCGCCCTCGGTGGTGACCTGCCAGCGACCGCCACCCAGATCAACAACCGTCCCCGCCACGCCATTTGGCAAGCGGATCTCGGCACCATCAGGCACCCCTTCGATGGTGACCCGCACCTGCTCTGGCTTGTTCTCATGCACATTACCCGCACTGCCGCCGGTTGGCTGGGAATCCCGGGTCTCCAGCCCCAGATCCAGAGTAATCACATCCCCTTCGGTACCGCTCGCCTGACCCTGAATGTCGGCGATAAGGGCATCCCCCACCGGATTGACGGTGACGGTAAAGCTGCCACTGGTTTCGAGCGGGATGGTGAGCCCCTTGTCCAAGGTAAAGGCGCTCAGCGACAGATCCACGGTGCCGCTGAAATCAGCTGGCGGGATCAGGGTCAGCTTGGAGAAATCGGTCCCCACCGGGATCTGCCAGACGCCGCCACCATTGTTGACCGCCGGAGCCGACAGGGTGAAGCCATCCGGTACCCCCTTGATCTGCAGCGCGACGATCTGCTCCGAGCCATCGTTATCGATTAGGGTTGCGCCAAATCCGGCAAGGTTGACCGTGCCATCCTCGCTCCCGGTGACGCTATGCACCGAGAGCTGGGCCGGATCGTTGACCGGTCTCACCTCAAAGCCGACCTGCCCGCTCCAGCTGCCGCTGTCGGTCACCTGCTGGCCACCGACCAGCGCGGTATCGACGATATCGACCTTGATGTCGAGCGGTACCTGACCGCTGAAATGCTCTTTGGGCACAAACACCAAGTCCTTGAGCGCCGCCACGTCGTTGACCACCAGGGTGTTGACCGGCTTGCCGCTGCCATCGAGGAAGTAGCCATATTTGGCATCCACCGTGATGGTGACCCGCTCCACGGTTTCGAGGCCACCGCCCGCGATGGAGGGGCTGATATCGGCCAGTTTCACCGAGAGATCGAGGTGGATCTTGCTATCTTCCAGATTGTCCGGCTGTCCGTCCTGGTTGGTGTCCTGCACGGTCAGAGTCAGTTCCGGATGCTCGCCACGACCACCATTCACATCGACTACGGGGGCCACATCGACCCTAACCGTGCTGCTGTCAACCTTGATATCGCCACTGGCGGTATCGGTATTCACCACCTTCACCTCGATATTGAGCGAGCCGGCAAAGTCTTGCGGCAAGCCGAGGGTCAACCCTTCCAGGCCCGCCAGTGACGGCGGCACCTTGATGACGTACTCACCGGTCGAGATGTTGTACTCGGCCCCGCTGATGGTGACGCCCACCGGCAACCCCTTGAGGACAATGGTCACCTCGTCGCTGGCCTGATCGGCCGCGCCGATATGGATCACGCCTTTGAGCTGCTGACCAAAATCAACCCGGATATCCTCCTTACCCACCAGCACGGCGTTGTCGTCGATATCGACAGTCGCCGCCGGCGTCTTGGGCGTCACTGGCTTGTTTTCAAATTCGGCACTGGTTTCCAGGCTCACTTTGACATGGGCGCTGGCATCGCCATCATCGCCCCGGTCGATAACCATGGCATCGATGCGGATCGGTTCGACCTTGCCGACAAACCCGTCCGGCGCATGCAGCTTGAAGCTGCCGAGGTTGCCCGCCGGCACGATCCAGCTGCCGTTACCGTTGTTGATACCGCCAACCACCACGAACTGATCGCCTGCACCACCGTTCAACACCGGCAGGTTGATCACCAGATAGTCGACCTCCTCCACGCTCGAGGGATCGAGGTCGGTAAAGACGAAGCGTCCAGTCAGGTCTATATCTGCACCGCTCTGCCCCACGAGAGCTCCACCGTTCTGGGTCAGCACGCCATCGGGCTCCACCACGGCCTGGATATCGACATGCAGATTGCCATCGATCACCTTCTCGGCCACCGCGCCCGAATCCACATCATGCTGGGTCACGGTGACATGGCTCTGGATATTGGTATCCCGATCGCTATCTTCCGGCGCCTTCACCAGCAGTTGTCCCCCGTTGAGCAGGCTGTCGAGCTGGGCGGCAGTCAGGGTGACCTTGCCACTGACCACGGTCAGCTGGCTCTCGACACTGCCGACTCGCAACCAGATCTGGTAGCCATCCTCCACCCCGGAGAGACTCAGCGCCGTGACTTTCTCGGCGCCGTCAGTAAGGGTCGGATACCAGTCCAGCACGGTGAACTGATCTTCCAGGCCATGACTGGTCTTGCTGTAGTCGGTGGCGTCAATCTCCGGTTCCACCTTGATATGCAGCGGCACATCGAAGCTCTTGTGATCGCCATCGTTCTCAGTCACCACCACCTTGGCGATCAGGTTCAAATCCGCCGTGCTGTTATGGGGCGGCTGAATAAGCAGGTTGCCAAAATTGGAGACATCGACCTGATAGGTCGGCTTGCCATGAGCATCGAGCCCGGCAAAGGTAAGGGTCAGCTCCTTGCCGCTGGCATCAAAGACTCGGGCCCCTTCCGGCAACCCTTGCAGCACCACGTTGAGGCTCTCGGAAGTATCGTGCGGGGTATCGACCCACTCGCCCGAGGTGAGGGTAAAGTTGAGCGGTGCCCGTCCATCCTCACCCACTGTGGTGACATAGCCTGTCCCTTCGGCCTCCCAGCCGGTATTGCCAAGCTCGAAATGGGGCTGATCCACCACCCCCACCAGATCCACATGAAGGGTCTGGGAGCCCGTCTCCTTTTCGTTCACCACGGTATGGGTCTGGCCACTGGCATCGGTCAAGGTCGCCGTGTCTTTCACCACCCCCTTGATGGTCAGATCGAAATCGACGTTGCTGTTTTTCGGCGGTTGCAGCTTGAGTTCGCCAATCCGATCAAAAGGAACCTCATAGTAACCGGCTATGTTCTGTGCAACGGCGGAACCACCCAGCAACAAGGTTGCACCGTCAGGCAGGCCGCTGATGCGGACAAACATCTGCTCGGAGCCATCGAGTTTGTCACCCAGATGAGCAAGGGCGATCTTGCTGCCCAGATCGAGCAGGGTGTCTTCCTTGCCCTGAATGTCACGCACGGTGAGCTTGGCGTCATCAGCCACCGGATTGACGTTGATCACCAGATCAATCTTGTCTCCCTGCGCCGTACCCTGACCCTGAGCGATCGGGTTCTTCTCGGTGCTGATCGGCGTCACCGACAGCTTGATGTCACCGCTGAAATCCTTGCCCGGAACCACAGTCACCTTGTTGATGTTGCCTGCCGAAACGGTGTAGATGCCATTGCTATTTGGCTTGAGCTCGACACCGTTGAGCATCAGGGTTCCCCTGCCCGCTTCCAGCTTGATCTGATAGGTCAACGTCTCGGATCTGTCGGTATCAGTCAGGCTCGCCTTGACGTCCAGCTTGATACCTGTGCTGTCTTCATTGGTGTCATAGTGGCGAGTGGTGTTGGCTGTGTCCCACAACGGCTTGTCGGCCACGCCGCGCACTGTCACAGCCAGATCCCCCGTTACGGCCGCAGGTGCCGCCCCTTCGGTGACACCGACCTGCAGTTGCACCTGGAAGTGCAGCGGCTGACCGCCATTGCTCCAGCTCGACCAGTTGCTTGAAGGCACAAAGGTCACCCCCTGAGTGGTGTAGTGAACATTATCACTGGTCACCATGGCCGCTGGCGGCACGATAAACCACTTGCCATCAGCCGTGGTGGTGAGGGCAACGCCGTTGTAATAGAAGGTGCCATGGGCATTGGCAGGCGCCTGGATAAGCAACTGATCCACATGCTCACCGCGATCGAAATCGCCAATATCGAGCTGCATGTTGATAGGGATACCCAGCCTCGGGTCTTGCGCCCCCTGATCTTCGTTACCAATGGCTGCGCTAACGGTAAAGAGCACCGCTTCATCCTGCAGATTGAGGGTCAGTGTGCTGTCCGCACGATCGTCATCGCCATCGACCAGATGGGCTGTCACCACCTGACTGAGTTGACTTGCGTCGTGATTGAAACCGGCCGCAGGCTTGAAGGAGTAGGAGCCATCGGCAGAGATGGTCAGGGTTCCCATCACCTGCTTGCCATCGGGGCTCATCACATCTTGTATCAAAGAGCCATTGATGGCGTACGTCTGGCCATTGATGGTAATCGACTCGACGCGGGCACCATCTGCACCTTCATTGGCAGTAGGCAGCAGATCGCCGGTCACGGTACTGTTCCCCTCGCTCAGGGTATGTGCCAGCACAGTGCCGATAGGCATGTCATCTTGTACCGTCACGGTCACGCTGACGTTCGGACTGCGATCGCCATCATGATCGGTGACAAACAGCGGCACTTCGATGGTCAACTCATCCTTGCCCTGTGCACCGTGATCAAGCTGGCCTACCAGATGGACGCTGTAACTACCGTTAACATCGAGGTGGACCCAGAAAACGGGCTTGCCCCCCTCGGCCGTAGCCAGATACCAGCCGGTGCTGTGTGCCGCCAGCGTAACCGCTTTGCCACCCGACGTGAGGTGATTGGCCTGATTGAATGCAGCCACATCCAGCTCAAGGGAGGCAACCCGATCCGAACCGGCTGTGATGGTCACCTTGCCACTATCGGTTTCTCCACTCCCTGCAGGTGTGGTCCCCGGATGCTGACCGTTCACTGCATCGAGATCAGACTCCTCGACCCGAACCGGTTCAATGGCGGATATGATCGGGTTGATGCCATCAGTCACCGTGACAGTGGCGGTGCCCTGGTTTTTGCTGCCATCGCTGTCGGTGACTTCTACCGGCAGATTCAGTTCCAGCTTGTTGTCTGCCCCGTGATCCAGGTTGGTATGTACCGTCACCTGATACCCGATCTCTGCGCTGGTGTGAGCGGCGATAGTGGCGGGGACAGTGGGGATGGAGACCGTCATCACTACCAGACCGCCACTGGTCACCGCCTGGAAGGTGTGACCATCGGTGCCAACCGCTTTCCAGGTCAGGGTTTCGCCGTTATGGGTGATGGGCTTGCCGCTGGTATCCATGACCTGACCGAAGAGGGTCAGCCGCACATCGGTCACCGGATCCGAGTCGGCTGTGATAGTGATCTTGCCGCTCGTCTGCTGGTCATCCGCGGCCGAGTTGGCGCCATCGAAGCGCCCTTCATTGAGGGTTACATCGGTCAGGGTGAGGGTCGGTTTCTCCCCTTCCCCAATCTGGATATTGAGGGTGCCGCTGGTGCTGTCGTTGTTGCCGCCCGCCTTGTCGTAGTCGTTGACGATCACCTTGATGGGCAGCTCGGTCACGGCGTTGCCGCCCTGATGAAGCCCCTGATAGAGAGTGACCTGATAGTCAAACCCGTTCTTGCCCGCCTGATCGAGGCTGCCAATCAGCTTGACCTCGAACACCTCGACCCGCAGGCCATCGACCATCACATAGCCCTTGAGCTGCTGGCTGCCCGGGATCAGCGGGTCACCATCCACCAGTTCGTACTGCACCGGTTTACCCAATGCGGTCAGCGCAGGTTGTTCGCTGGCATCGGCAAAGGCCACTTCGACCACCCGATCCGACCCGGCTTGCACATCGAAGTGACCGGTTTGACTCAGGCTGTTGCTGCCGGTGAGGCCCCCCTCATCCAGGGTCACACCAGCGCCCGGGATAAAGCTCGGGGCCCTGCCATCCGCGATGGTGAGCGGCAGCGTGGTACCGATGCGATCGCCATCCTTGTCGGCCAGGGTGACGGCAAGCGGCAGGTTGAGGGATTCACTCCCCTTGTGATCCAGCTCGCCGCTCAGGGTGACCTTGGCGGTGACGCTCCAGTTGCCATTGTTATCGACCAGGCTCAGCTCGGCGCGCAGGATCTCGCGACCATCTGCCGTGGTGCCAACCAGCTGGCCGTTGGCATCGAGGGAAAAAGTGATCGGGTTGCCATGACTGGTCAATCCGGTCAGGGCGCTCTGAATAGCGGCGAGATCAAAGCCGAGGGAGTTGGGGTCAAGGGCATCGCTGCCGTGCGCGACCGCGAAACTCATGGTGCTGACGGCAGCCGTCTCCCCTTGCGCCATCTCGGTGATGGTGGTGCCGGTCACGGCGGAGATGACCGGAGTGGCACCATCACCCACCGCCAGGGTAATGGTGGAGGAGACCTTGTCACCATCGCTGTCGAGCAGGGTAAAGCCCGCCTTGAGCAGGCTGTCGGCACTGCCCTGATCCAGCGGTTGATGGAGGGTGAAGCTGTATTTGCCATCGTTACCGAGGGTCAGCTCAAACACCAGCTTGCCATCTGGGGTACGTCCCTCGATACGATGATCGGCCACCGCGATCGTCACGGCCTGCTTGCCCGAGGTGAACCCTTGCAGCCCCGGCTGATTGGCATCGAAGGTGATGCTGGCCAGCGGATCGCTGCCCGCGGTGATGGTCAGATCGCCGTCAAGGGTCTGGCCCTGCTGCCAGTTGCTATCTTCGGTGAGCGTGAGGGAGACAGGATTAACCTGCGGCAAGGCACCGTCGGTAATGGTGATATTGAGGGTGCCGAGATTGCTCTTGTCGCCGTCAAAATCTGAACCCTGTACCTTCAGGCCAAGATTGAGGCTGTTGGTCGCTTCCGGCTCGTCAAACACCCCGGTCAGGGAGACGCTGTATTTGCCATCCAGCCCGATGGTAACAGTGAGGATCGTCTTGCCCTGCCAATCCTTGACGATCAGCTGGTTGTCTTGAACCTCGTAAGTCGTCGCCTTGCCCTGGCTGGTGAGCCCCGCCAACGCCGGCTGGCTCGCCTCAAAGTTGAGGGAGACCAGACGATCGCTCCCCACCGTCACCGGCAGCTGACCATCGATACTCTGGTTGCCCCCTTCTTGCAGGGCGACCCCCTTGTCGATGCCCAATGCGGGATCACTGCCATCATTGACGGTCAGGGTTAGGTTGGCGCTGGTGCTGTCGCCATCGATCTCGTTGGCGCTCACCTGCAAACCGAGGGAAAGCGTGTCGCTACCCTGATGATCGAGCGGGCCGGTGAGGGTGACCACCACCCGCCCAGCCAGATCGCTGCCCTGCTGCTCAGCCTTCAATTCGGCGCGCAGCACCTCCACCCGTTGGCCACTGCCATCCAGGTAGTAACCCACCAAGGTGCGATCATCGGCAAATTCAAAGGTCAGCGGATGACCATCGCTGGCAAGACCCGAGCCATTGAGGGTAGTCAGGGTACTGTTCTGATTGCTGAACACCAACGAATCCACCAGCAGAGGATCGGCGGTGTGTTTGACCACAAAGCGGCTCTCACCCACTACGGCAGCACCGTTGATAAAGGCATCTTCGGTCAGGGTAATGGGCGGGAGATCAACGTCAAAGTTGGGCGGATTGCTGTCCACCAGATTGATCACCAGCGGCGCCTTCACCAGATCGCCGTCGCTGTCGCGATATTCGAGGTTGAACGGCAGGCGCAACGCGTCCTGACCGTGATCCAGGCTTTGACTCCAGACGATGCGGTAACTTCCGTCATTGTTGAGGGTCAGGGTGAAGACAGTCGCCCCACCGGCACTGGCGGTCAGGGTCTGACCGTTGATGGTGTAGCCAAGAGGCGCGCCATGGCTGACGAGCCCCAGCCCTTCCAAGGCACTCTGATCAACAGCAAACTGGACTTGCAGATTGCCATCCTGGCCGGCACCGGTATTTAGACTGCCGGTCGCGGTGATCGGGCCTTCGGCCAATCCGGCTTCGGAGAGCGTCAGAGTTTCGCTCTGACCGATCAGCGGCGCCCCATCGCTGGCAGTGTTGCCCGCAAGATCGGTGACACTGGCACGCACTTCAAAGGATTGATTGATACCGGAGAGATCAAGACCTGATACCTGCCAGCGGCCATCGGCCCCCACCAATGCCGAGGTGGTCAGCAGCGGCTGGCCATTGCTGTCGACCAGAGTGATGGTGACACTCTGACCTGCCTCCACATTGCTGGTGGAGCCGCTCAGGGTGGCGCTGCTGTTGCCAAACAGGGCAGTGGTATCGAGATCATCGATATCGATGAAGGCCCGGGTATCGACATTGATAACAAGGGTATCGCTGGCGCGGTTGCCGGCAATATCCACGGAATTGACCTGAAACTGGTACTGGCCATCGGCCAGGGTCTGCGGCAGCTGATATTGCCAGTTACCGGCGGCATCCACCGTCAGGACGGTGAGCACGCTACCGCCAAGGCTCAGGGTTACGGTGGCACCGGGCTCCCCCTTTCCTTGCAGCAGCGGGGTATTGTCGCGGGTCAGATCATCGATCTGGCTGGCGCCGGTGTCGCTCTCATCGGCGAGATCGAGGGTAATGGTGGTGATGGTATCAAGCAGAGTCTGTCCGGTGTCGCTGGCATTGTTGCCCGCCTGATCCTGGGTGTTGGCCACAATCTGCAACGGGCCATCCACCAACTTGCCGGTCACATCGCCAAAATTGGCTTCCCACACCAGGCCGGGCAGCACCACGGTCGTCACCGTCAGTGAATTTCCCGCCTGATCGATAAGGATCACAGTGACTGGCTGGCCTACCTCCACATCATCCACCACACCACGAATGATGACGCCAGCCGCTTCATCGGCGTTGATAATGTTGTCGCTGGTTTGGGGCTCGGTGATGGTGATGGCGGCAAAGAAATCGCGTTCTTCGGAAAACAGCAGCTCATCGCCCACAGGTTGCACCGCATGGTCGGTATCAAAACCGGCCTCGGCCAGGGTGGCATCGTTGGTACGCTCGACCACCACAAAACCACCCGAGCTGGAACCGGCCACACCACCGATATTGCCCGCAGCGGCTGCGTTGCCGGCGGCGGTCTCCTGGAACAATTCGGTCGGGTCAATACCCTGACGGATCGCCTCTTGCAACGAGGCCAGTTCCGGATCAGTCGGTTGTCCATCAGCAGCAGGCTCGGGTTTGGCGGCCATATCTTGCTCACCAGCAGGATCACTGCCCGGCTCGGCTAGTTGAAAGTGGCCACCTTGGGCAGCTTGCAGGCGATCCCCCGGCTGCAATGCCATCCCCACCTTTGCTCGTATGACAGATCCATCTGCACTGATGACAAACACGGAGCCCTTGAGTTGGGTGATCACCGTGGACTTTTCAATTTGCAACTCTGCCATACAACCTCCAGCAAAACCTTAACCACCAACATCAGTACCTACAGGGCACTTGTCTGTTCAATAATCATACCGCACCAGACTAAGTGGGTCTTTTCGCTATTTTCGACAATGATTGCCATAAAATGGCCATAACTTACAAGATTGTGCACCTAACAGGCCCTTTTTAATAAAATTAGATTTGGATGAACCCAATTCAATCACCTTTATTAACAGGTCTATCAGACTTCATGTGACCATTTCTGTCGTTTGACGATAAATCCACTGCAGCCTCAATAAATGGATCATAATCCGAAGGTCAAAAGCTCACACCACAACACCGCAGATTTGCATATTTAGTCAATTATTAGCATAAGACATTACCAAAATCTGTGAACAATACGGCAGCAATCAGGATCAGCAGCAAAAAGTGCCAGTACGCAACTGTATCGATCAAACTCCTGCCATCGAATGCTCGGCAGTTAACAAGAAGTTGAGTTTCCATAAAATTTAATCCAGATCTCATTTCAGCGATCAATCCTGTGCACCAATTGATCTGGCACAACTCTCCCTCCGATAAATCATCATTAAATTTACCTATTTGTTAGGGTAACCCTCGAGCAATCATATATTGCGCGGTTTTATTCACCCGCAAGCGAATGTCTGCCCACCCCGCCCGACGGGGGGAAGATCCACACCAAGATGGAACGGGTCAGACGAGACCAAAACATTTATCTGGGAGTGATAAACGTGGGTTCACAACACAGGCATATCAAACTGGGCCTCGCCACCCTGCTGCTGACTACCAGCCTCGGCACCAGCGGCTGGGCGCAGGCAGCCGATGACACGCAACCCAAAGGCAAGATCGAGGCGCGCAGCGAGCTGTTCGCCAAGGATCACGCCGATCAGTTCACCAGCTGGCAAGCCACCAGCGAAAGCAAGGAACGCACCGACGCGCTGGCGGAAGATCCCAATATGGTGGTGCTGTGGGGCGGTTACCCCTTCGCCAAGGATTACAACAAGCCGCGCGGCCACTTCTATGCGCTGACCGACGTGCGGGAAACCCTGCGTACCGGCGCCCCCAAGACAGCCGAAGATGGC